>NZ_JBNGOX010000029.1:0-75493 GCF_050589785.1 Carboxylicivirga caseinilyticus
TGGCAAAAGTGCCTGTTTTCGGGGTTTTGTTACACTTTTAAGATAGTGATAATTACTTAATTATCAAAGAAATAAATCAACTTCTGAATATCCCTTGATAATATTAAAGCCCTCAATCGAATTGATTAAGGGCTTTTTCTATAATATCTAATTACTAAACGTCTATTAATCTACCAATCTATTTGTCTGGTATTCTAAAGTCTAAGTTATTCGGGTTGATGTTGTGGGCGTAAAAGATCCATAACTGTTTTTACAGGGTTAAAAGTTGTAACCGGTACTTCAACAAAAAAGGTAATCCAGTTAGCCATCGCTCCATTCCATAATCCTGGCAATTCCAATGCTTTTAATGGTTTACCATTCAAGGTCTTCTCTGAAATAAAACCGGTTTGAGGATCCACATAATCCTTTAGATCAAATTTATTTCCTTTAAAATCTTTAATGTAACAAACCAGATCAACCGGATTAAAATGAGTACTGCTTCCAAGAATCTCCTGTTGTTGCTCATTATTAGGATCTATCTGAGCACCTTCAACAATTTGCAAACTATGGGTACCATCAGCCTGTTTCACCCAAAACGGACCACCTCCAGGTTCACCTTCATTTTTTACCATACCACAAACTCTTATAGGACGGTTTAATTTCTCTCTAATATACTTAATCTGATATTCCTGTTCACTACCAATAATTGCAACAGGTACATCAATCTGCAGCTCTTCCTGCAAAAAGGCAAAAGCTATTTCGATACCTTCTTTTTGAACTGCACTATCAGAATTTTCGATTTTTGTTAGAATTTCAAATATTAAATTCTTCTTCTCAATTAATAGACCTGCCAGTACCTTCTTGTATTTAATGGTATCTTCCTGTAATTGTTTAGGAACAACATTGTCAATATTTTTAATGAAGACAACAGTGTTTGGCATTTCATTCAAATTCTCAATCAAAGCACCATGACCACCTGGTCTGAAAACCAATTGCCCGTCTTCATCTCTGAAAGGAGTATTATCAGGATTGGCTGCAACAGTATCGGTACTAGGTTTTTGAAACGAAAAATCAATATCGTAGGTAATACCGTATAAACTTTCGTATTTATCTTTTACAGCCTGCCATAATTGAACAAACTTTTCGTGATGCTCAGGGCTTACAGTATAATGTACTTTACCAGTTTGATCATGCTTTTTACCATAACCAGCCGCTTCTCTTAAATGTTCCTCAAATGGTGTTACCGACCAGTCGTTATCTTTATGAAATTTCAATAAGCCTTTGGGTAAGGAACCATAACTCATACCATCGTCATGAAGCAGATGAAAAATTATCTCAACAGCCATATCTGCCTTACTGGTTTTTTCAGTTGCAGGCAATTCATCGGCAAATGCAAATTTATCCTTCTCTTTTAAAAAGGTTGCATATGGCTCTTTATCAACAAGAAAAGCCTGATCTTCTTCAGATGCCTGTAGAAATTCAAATAAACTCTTAAACATACGCGTAGCTGCCCCCGAAGCTGGTACAAACTTGGCAACATCAAGGCCATCAGCTATTTCATTTTCAAATTGACGAATATATTTTTGACAATTTTCTTCGTCTAAAGCATTAATACCATCCCCAATCGTTGCTGGTTTTGAAAGTTTGGCAAATGGAAATCCTTTTTCAAAATAGGCTAATTGTTTAAGAAGAGAATCTGTACTTATATTTTTTATATCCAGAAGTTTATAATCGCTTTCTGTAAACATGTGTAGATTTTTTTAGCTGTTTATAATAATACAACCACTAAATATAATAAAATGGTTTGTTTTCACATTCTCTTCTTCTTATAAAATATGTTCTTCAAAACACATTATTAGAATATTCGTCTTTTAGATTCTAATGGTCTATTATTCTGTATTTCAATCATTTATAAATTGTTTAACGTAAAAAAAAAATCTATATTCGGCCATCAATAATAATAGAGTATTTACTAAATCATTTTTTATGAAGAAAATCTTCATGTGGGCCATCTGTGCAATGATAGGCATAAACACCTATGCGGAAGGTTACCAGGTTAATCTACAAGGTAATCGTCAGACAGGAATGGGACATACCGGTACCGGACTTCTTATGGGTGCTTCAAGTATGCATTTTAATCCTGGAGCATTAAGCTTTTTAAATGATAAATATGAATTTTCTTTAGGAGGAAGTGCTATTTTTTCTAAAAACACTTTTCAAAAACAAGCTCCATCAGTCTATGAAGCTTATTCTGATAATCCAATGGGTACACCATTGTACTTTTATGGAGCCGCTAAAGTATCTGATAAATTAGCGATTGGTTTATCTGTTACAACACCTTACGGTAATTCTTTAAGCTGGGGAAAAGATTGGGATGGTAGACTTTTGATACAGGACATTTCTTTAAGAGCCATCTTTATTCAACCAACTGTATCTTATCAGCTTACTGAAAAGTTAGGAATAGGAGTGGGCTTTGTTGCAGCCAACGGAAACGTTGATTTGAACAAGGCGTTACCAATTTATGATCAAAATGGTGTAGAAGGTAGTGTAAACTTAACCGGTAATACCTGGGCATATGGATTCAATGCTGGTATTTCGTTTAAAGCAACAGATGCTTTAACTGTAGGACTTGACTATCGTTCCAAAATTTTAATGAAAGTTGATGGGGGAGATGCAACTTTTACAGTACCTGCAGCAGTTTCGGGATTATATCCAAATACCAAATTTAATGCAGAACTTCCTATGCCATCAAACTTGACTTTTGGTATTGGTTATCAATTATCTGAAAAACTGCTTTTAGCTTTCGATTTACAACATGTTGGATGGTCTGCTTATCAATCATTGGATTTTGATTTTGAAGCTGAATCTGTTCCTGATTCTCATAACCAGCGAGATTTTGAAAATACTTTAATTTATCGTGTAGGAGCTCAATATTCATTAGTTGATAACTTCCAGTTAAGAGCCGGTATTTATTATGATTCAACTCCAATACCTGAAGATTTATTGACACCTGAAACACCTGGAACAAATAAAATTGGTATTTCAGCTGGTTTCACATGGAATGTTACTGAAAAACTGGCTGTTGATGGATCGTTACTATACATTCATGGACAAACCCGTGAAGATGGATACGCACCTTCCGATTTCTATGGAACCTATTACACTAATGCAGTAATCCCTGGAATTGGTTTAACCTACTCATTCTAAAAAAGAACAGAAATGAAAAGAAATTATATATCAATAGTATCACTGCTATTTTCAACACTTTTATTATGGCAGTGTGAACCAAAGGTTGATAGTTTTACCCCTAGTGCAGGATCGGCCGATTTTAGTAAATTTATTGCTATTGGCGATTCTTATACCGCAGGTTATACCGATGGAGCCTTAAGTAAATATGGACAAATGAATAGTTATTCTGCTATTCTGGCTAATCAACTTACAACAGTAGGAAGTATGGGTTTTACTCAACCCTTTTTACCTGATGGTAAAAGCATCGGTTCGGCAGGAAATTCAAGTTATTATCTGGTGCCAACTGGAGTCCCTAGTTCACCTGTTATGCCTACTACAGATACCGGTAATTTAGAACTTTTAACTGACCCTAGTACATGGATTAATGGAAACTATCAAAATGTTGGTGTACCAGGAGCTAAATCATTTCATTTACTAGTGCCTGAATATGGAAATCCTACCTTAGGGCAAGGAAATTTTAATCCTTTTTATGCACGTTTTGCATCAAATCCTGGAACATCAACTATGCTTACTGATGCAATGGCAAATGATCCTACATTTTTTTGTTTATGGTTAGCAGGTAATGATGTATTAACATATGCGCTTTCCGGAGGCCAAGGTAATAATGGAGGAACTGAAAACAATGATATTACTGATGCTTCTACTTTTACTTATGCAATTAATTCAATTTTAGCTACATTAACATCTGGTGGAGCTAAAGGTGTTATGGCAAATATTCCGGATATTGAAGCAATACCCCATATAAGTTATATTCAATATAACGCCTTGGTTTTGACAGAAGAACAAGCAACACAGATGAACGTTGCCTATGCCAATTATAATGCAGCAGCTGAAGCATATAGTTTACCAAAAATGAATTTTAAAGCTGGTAATAATGCTTTTGTAATTTCTGATCCAGATTTTCCAATTGCTCAAATACGTCAGGCCAAAGAAGGCGAAAAGATTTTGCTTGGAGCTTTATCTGGAATCCAAGGAGAAGAGAAGTGGGGTAGTGCTAACCCAATACCTGTTAATTATAGATTAACTCTTCAGGCAGTACAAAATATACAATTTGCAATCAATACATTTAATAGTATTCTTGAAGACTTAGCAAGTAAATATGATGTTGCATTTGTTGATGTCAACTCTTTAATGGAAGACCTAAAAGATGGATTAGTAATTGATGGCAACAAATACACCAATACTTTCGTTACCGGTGGTATTTTCTCATTAGATGGTATTCATGCAACGGGTAGAGGATCTGCAATTATTGCAAATTCTTTCATTGAAGCAATCAACGCACAATTCGATGCGCAAGTGCCTGAAGTAAACATCAATGATTATAAAACAGTAGAGTTTCCGTAATTAGCGGACAACCTCAAAATATAAGGAGGGAAAACATTTCCCTCCTTTTTTGTGTTTACACATGGTCAAATATTAAATAGAACAATCACTTGTTTGCATATTGTAATTTCTGCGAGAAAGCGCATAATCCCTGGAAAATAGATAAAGATAAAGTAACCTATTTCGTAACTGATAAGTGGGATGGAAGCTCACGGCCACCCTATAGCGAACTAAATATCAGTATGAATGTAGGCGATTGTGTTGATGATGTTTTATACAATCGGTTACTGGTTGCCCGGCATTCAGGTATTCCAATGAACCGCTTTGTATTTGCCAGTCAGGTGCATGGCGATCATATTGAGATAATAGATGAAGATAGACTGAATAAAAATTCGTATTCAGTAATTAAAGCCAGCGATGGATTAATTACAGCACAGAAAGAATTAGCTCTTGTTGTAATGGCTGCTGATTGCGTTCCGGTTTTACTTTATGATGAAGAAAAAGAAGTTATTGGAGCTTTTCATGCAGGTTGGCGTGGATTAACACAAAATATTATAACCAAGGGTGTTCAAATGATGAATGATCATTTTGACTGTAACTCTAATAATATTAAAGCCTTTATTGGTCCATCCATTGGTCAGTGTTGTTACGAAATAAAAAACAAAGTAATTGAAGCTGTAAAAACATCTGTACCTCATTATGAACAGGCATTAAAAAATACAGATAATAAGGTGTTTTTGGATCTTAAAAAGGCGGTTGAATTACAATTAATAGATGCTAATGTAGAAAGGCAGAAAATTATCAGATCGAAATATTGTACCCAATGTTATTCTGATACTTTTTATTCATATAGGGCTCATTCCGAGACAGGCAGATTTTGTGCATCAATTGCATTAAAGGGTTAGCTATTTATCCTGGATGACTTATATTCGTTAATCATTAAATTTAAGGATGATTTTAGTTCCTGTAATAATGGATGTTCAACATTAAACTTTATAGAATTAATGTTATTGAGAGGCAATACTCGGGGTGAAGTTCCGGTAAGAAACGCGGCATCCATTGTGGATAATTCATCTTTATGTAATGATTTAAACTGTATATTCCAGCCTTTCATTTCAATAATTTCAAGCACCTTCTTTCGTATTACTCCTGGTAAAACAACTTCATCAGGCGCTGTAAAAAACTGTTCATCCTTAATAAAGAACAGGTTACTTCTACTTCCTTCTGTAATATGATCAAGATGATCAACTAAAATAGTTTCATAAACATGTTCTTTTTCAATAATTGAATTTGCCTGACCTCTGACTTTAGAATTAAATATCTTGGCGGTTGGATTCGGTCGTTCTGCCTGCTGGAAACAAGCAACTACACCTTTCTTATATTCCGTCTCACTGGGGTAATGACTGGGCAAAAAATAAGCTTGAAACTCTCTCTCACTATTTGAGTTTATTTTAAAATCAAGCTTAATATTACCATCATCAGAATTGTTGGCAGCAATAAGGGTTTTAATGACTTGTTTTATTTGCGAACTAGTCTTCCATAATTCAATGTTAGCTATATTCGCACTATTTTTTAATCGCTTTAGATGATCTTCAATAAACAGAGGAACAGAATCTTCGACTCGAAAAACTTCATACACACAAACAGAACTGTCACTTGCTTCACTATTAAAGAAGTTCACCGATTTTAAGGTTCTGTTTTTATAAAAATATTGCCCTGAAATGGCTGTGTGCATGATAAAGGTCTCAAAAAAAATTGGAGCTAAAAGTTAGGAAAAAAATCAATATTAACTTCACCTTAGTTGATGTATTTTAATGTTACTCTTTTTGTAATTTCATCAGTATATTTTTTGCACGGTTAATTTCTCCTTTACTACCGTAAGGTAGAATACCCTCCAGTGCCAATTTCAATTCTGGAATTAAATCAGGGTAAGTATCGCATAAATTATAAAGAATTGTCATACAATGGGCTTTAACTGCAATGGGTGTATCTTCAATAGCTAACCACTTAAAACAAACATCCACCAGATGACCATCAGCTATTTTACTTAAATCGTACTGGGATAAAATACGTAAATAATGTCTTTTGATACTTTGATTCTTTTCAGTGATCACTAAACTTGAAATATCCTTTAGGTATGGTTTTATTATGGAAGGATTTACATCATGAATTAGATCAAGCAAATATGCAGATCGCCAGGCTATTTTTTTATCATCTAACCGATTCATTTGCCATAAAATATCAACAATTTCAACCGATTCACACCAATCCTGGGCAAGTAGTTTCATTTTACAGGTTTCCCATTGTGCAATTATTGATTCTTCTATTTCAGTTTGAGATATCATCATTAATTCAACTATTTTAATCAAAGATAACAAACTGCAGAAGGATTAAGAATAGTAATTATTTAATTATCATCTTAATCAATTGTGGCTTGAAAAACGTTACTGTTTTGTATATTCGACAAAAAAAAACCTTATGCTACGAATAATTGCATTTATATCTTTTTTCCTTATACTTATTCCAGCCTTCGGAGCCAGACAACTTTCAGACGATGCAAAAATTTCATTGCTGACATGTGATTCCGGACAAGAATTATATTCGTTATATGGACATAGTGCAATCAGAGTGAAAGATGATAGCAATGCAATTGATCATGTATTCAATTACGGCACTTTTGATTTTAACACTCCAAATTTCTACCTGAAATTTGCAAACGGGAATTTGAAGTATATGCTTTCAACAACCACTTTCAATCGATTTTTAAATGAATATTTTAACGATGAACGGAGTGTTTGGGAACAGGAATTAAACCTGAATCAAACTGAGAAACAAGCACTTTTTGATGCCATTGTGGAAAATTCATTACCTGAAAATAAATTTTATCGATACGATTTTTTCTTTGACAATTGTGCTACCCGAATTCGGGATATTGTTTACCGAAATATAAATGGAGAAATCAGCTATGTTGACACCACACTAAAAACCCAGTCATTCAGGCAGTTTATACATGAATATGAAAATTATACTCCATGGGTTAAAGACGGCCTCGATTTATTGTTAGGATGGAGTACGGATGACATAGCAGATGCAAATAATCAAATGTTTCTACCTGATTATTTGATGCTTTATTTTGGTAAGGCAATAATAACAAAAGAAGGAGAGGAGACCAGAAATCTTGTTAAGGAAATGAGACCGTTGCTACGTTTTGATGTTGAAGAAGAGAATGCTAATTTTCTAACCCCTACATTATTGTTTTGGATAATTCTCTTAATTGGATCTATATTAACATTTTATGAAATTAAAATTCGCAAAAAGCCATTAATCTTTGTGAATCGAATTCTTTTTTTATTGGTTTCTTTGATTGGACTGCTAATTGTATTCCTATGGTTTTTTACCCGACATGGAGTTACCGCAAGTAATTTTAACATCATGTGGGCCAATCCATTATTCTTTTTACTGGCTTTATTGCCTGTTAAACAACTTAAATCAAATGCTTTGAAGATTGTATTATACCTGATAATGATTTCAATGACTTTGCTTTTATTAGGCTGGTTTATAATTCCTCAACACATACCTTCAATGGTGTTTCCCTTAGTATTACTTTTAATCATACGTACAGGATATTTTTATAGCTACATTAACAAGTAGTTAACAAACCTTTTTCTTCTCAAGCTGTTTTCTTCTAAAATTTAATAGATGAAAGCAGCTTTTTTAATTGTAATATTTTACCTGTCTGTTGGATCAGCTTCAAGCGCTCAGTCCATAAGCATACTAAAATCCGACCAATTAATAGAATCTATTAATCAGTCTTCAGACACATTATATGTTGTTAATTTCTGGGCAACCTGGTGTGCACCTTGTGTAGAAGAACTGCACATTTTTAATTCAAAAAAACTCGGTGAGATTTATAAGCCATTAAAGGTTATTTTAGTAAGTCTCGATTTTAAAACGCAGATCGACAGTAAATTAACGCCTTTCCTTTCAAATAGAGACATTCACGAAAAAGTAGTTTGGCTAGACGAAAGAAATCCCAATAGCTGGATTGATAAAATTGATTCCACCTGGAGTGGAGCAATACCAGCCACAAAAGTATATTATTCTGGTTCACAGTTGTTTCATGAAGGAGAATTGACATCTTCAGAATTAGAAAATATGATTCATTCAATAATTAAATAATATATCTATGAAAACAATTTATTTGACTTTACTATTTATTGCATCAAGTTTTTATGCTTTCTCACAAGTTCAGGTGGGAGATAAGGCACCTGATTTTGAACTTCTTAATACAGATGGTAAAACTGTATCATTGAGTGATTTCAAAAAGCAGGATGGAGTAATCGTTATTTTTACCTGTAATCATTGTCCATATGCTAAGTTCTATGAAAAACGAATAATTGATCTTGATAAAAAGTATAAATCACAAAAATACCCTGTTGTTGCCATTAACTCAAATGATTCAACAAACTACAAAACAGATGGTTATTCATTTATGGTTGAAAAAAATTACAAGTTTCCTTATCTGCTCGATAATAAAGGTGTATACGCAAAATATGGAGCAACAAAAACTCCTCACGTATTTTTACTAAAGAAAACAGGTAAAGATTTTGAAATAGCCTACATTGGTTCTATTGATGACAGTCCACAAGATGCCAATGAAGTTAAAGAGAAATACCTTGAATTAGCCATTGAAGCTATTAAAAATGGTGAAAAGCCTAAATACGCTTCAACTAAGGCAATTGGATGTGGTATTAAACCCTTTAAATGAAATAATTAAGTTAAATTTGTTGCATTATTTTTCAGAATTACAAGAAACTACTATTTTTGTTGCAATGTGTAGATTTGAAAATTAATGAGATTATTACTGAAAACGACCATAGCAGTAGTAGTCGGCGCAAGTTTATGGGGGAGTACTGCTTTGTTTTACCCAATGTCTGATTCATTTGGTAGTGATTTTACACCCCCTAAAAATAAACCTACTTCCTTCCATTTAAGTAATTTTTACTCTGACAGTGAGGAGTTTGAATATCTTGAAAAACAAATCAACAGATTTATCCATCGCGAAAACATAGTTGGTGCATCTGTAGCAATTGCAAAAGATGGCCAATTATTATATGCCAAAGGTTTTGGTTATGCCGATAAAGAGTCACATGATTTAGTTCAACCTTACAATTTATTCCGAGTTGCAAGTGTTTCCAAACTGATTACAGCTATTGGTGTAATGAAGCTTTATGAAGCCGGTCAACTTTCGCTTGATGATAAAGTATTTGGGCTAAATGGTATTTTAAACGATACCATTTATTTAAATTATAAAGACAAACGAGTTGAAGATATCACCGTTCGACACCTTCTGGAGCATAGCGGCGGTTGGACAACCCGTTGGGGCGATCAGATGTTTATGCCTACAACAATTGCCAAGAAGTTGAATAAGTCTTTACCAATAAATGAATCTGATATTATCCAATTTGTTTTAGATAAAAGACTCCATTTCACACCTGGACAGTCTTCTTATTATTCCAACCTTGGTTTTATGATTTTAGGTCAGGTAATTGCAAAAGTTTCTGGTCTTGATTATGAGAAATATATACAAACCAATGTGTTGTATCCTTTAGGTATTTATGATATGCAGATTGGTGGCAGTCATAGAAATGAAAGAGCTGAATCAGAAGTCATTTATTACGAACCTGATCTTACCTTTTTTGTTGACGATTATACAGGAACAGGAGAACAAGTATTACGTACATACGGTGGCAATGACATGCACACTTTAGGTGCAGCCGGCGGTTGGATTGCTTCAACAACTGACTTAATGAAATTAATGCTTTCGATAGATGGATTTAATACATTTCCTAATATGTTAAATAGGGAAAGTATTCATATAATGACAACACCTTCTAATCCTGGTTACAGTCCTTTGGGCTGGAGACGAATTACATCTAACAGTTGGGTCAGAACCGGAACATTGGCTGGTACTTCAGCATTATTGGTTCGTCGTGATGATGGTATATCATATGTGTTTTTAACAAATACCGGTAACTGGAAAGGTCCGGCATTGGCATCTGATATAACACGTGTTATGGAGAACGGAATTAAAAAGATTAAAGACTGGCCTGAATACAATTTATTTGAAATGGATCATACCTGGGCATCAAATCGAAAACGTCCACAAGTAATTTATTAATTCTTATAACTGCATTCTTTTAACCATCCTAAGTATCTAATTTTTTTAGTCTGTTTATTTGGCTTTAATTATTGTTAAATAAATTAGATTGAAATTTTGTTTGAATTATTTTAGAACCTTTGAATCAAATCAGCCTTAAAAATCAATTATTAATTTTAAAAGAACTGTTTCAATGATTTCTAAAAAAATAGTAATGTTATTTTTACTGGTTTTATTTATATCAGGATTATTTTCATCTTGTAAATCTTCACAGGCATATCAATGTCCACAATCTTATTACGGATCTTCACACAGATCATTCTAATGCAATAGAAATTAAAACCATTGAAATGTTATATCATATCAATGGTTTTATGCTTATATAAGAATAATATCCTTGTCTTATATTTGATAGTATATGTTAAATTGAAAAACGTTAACTATCAATTTTTCAGGATGATATCAATTTTAAGAGGTGCTTTCATTCCAAGTCGTACACGGTTTGGAATGGTTCAAACTTAATAAAAATATTTAATCCACAAAAAAAAGCTACCCAGAACAGGCAGCTTTTAAATATTGAATAGTAATAAAAAAGAGACTTTTTAATATCTGTAAGCTTTCCAGCCTATTATCTGAATCGACTGCGGAATACTATTATTTACGAGAGGCATCACAGCACCAGCACCCAATGACATGGTAGCCCTAAACCAGTTACCGACGTACCCTTTTATTTCAGCAACAGTACTTGCATTTTGGGAAGGTTGATCTAATTGCCGTACACCATCCAATTCAGCAGTAAAATAAGGATAATACGGTATTTCTTCTTCATCACTATCAAACCAGAAACCGCCATTGACCTTAATTGATTGTGCGAAGATTATTTCTGAATAATCCAACCTATCACCAATATCAATATAACTATTACCACCATCAGCAATAAACTCCGCTTTATAGTAATAAGGTTCAATTAGTACTCTATCAGTATTAAGTATCTTTTTTGCCATACTCTCAAACTGACCTTTTGACATTATAGTAATGTCAAAGTCCAAATTATTAATCATTTCCATTTCTTCATTTTTTGGAGTTAAACATTCTTTTGTACAGCCATTCAAGACCGAACCAGACAACCCGAACAAGAACAACAATAACCAGATTCTTAAATTCGGCAATCGCTTGAATAATTGTTTCATCACTTATTTTTGTTATTATTGCAACATATCCGAAATACTCGGACATGAATGCAAATAGTTTAATTATTAAAGGTTTTAACATGTTACTATCAATTTTATTACAAACCCAAACCATAGAAGGAACTGAAATTGGATTAATAAGAACATTCTTAATTCTTAGTTTAATTCCTTTATTTATTGGTTTTAGGTTAGGAGTTCGTTACATTAAATGGAAATCAAAACGTGATATTGAGTCCTGATTTATTCCAAATATTTCTCATTTTTATCAAATCTTTACCGCTTAATTCTTTAGCAAACCAACCGAATAAATCCAATGAATTCATTGCAAATGAAGCACCCCCAAAGGCATAGGATTTATTTCCAAAAGCTTCATAAACTTTGACCAGTTCAAATCCGTCTAAATTTCCCAAAGCGTTAAACATCGCTTTTTCATCTGTACCCCAATTTTGCATTGATGAATACAAAATATCACTGATAGATTTATACACGTCCACATTACCGAAACCGCTTATTTTAGTCATCCATTTCTTAAATGGAATAAAAAAAAGCAATGGCAGCAATAGAAGCCACCACCACTTTTTAAGCACCTCTTTAAATCTTATTCCACGCATCCTTGTATAGTTCATAATCACAATCAAATTGAGATTCTATTTTACACATAGCAGCTACAATAGGGTAGAATGTATCTTTTTCCCATTCAATAACAGCATCACGAGGAATGCCTGACTTTTCAGAAACATATTGAATGTAGCTTTCCGTATCATTCTCCGATTCAGGAGCCCATACACTAATAATTTTCTCAATTGTCTGATTACCTCTCTCAAACCAAGTACGCATATTTCTCAAACCAGCACGAAGCCCCCAAACCATTGAATCAAATTCCTCAAAAGCTGAATCAAAATCCTTTCCGCTTTCATGCTTCCAATCAATGTTTGTTTGTCGCAAATTCAGAGGGTTATTGTTCTTTATTCCTCTTGTTTGATCACTTCCAAAGTTTGGTGTTTGCACCGCAACTTTTTTTCTTTTGACAATAGCCATATAAATAAAAGGTATTGTGCAAAGGGTGATTATTGCAATCACCCAAAGCAAGATTTTATTACTCTTTTTCATTGTTTTTCTCCTTTTCATCGAGAATTAACTTTGCGGCATCAATAGCAGCGTCAATGGCTCGGACTACTTTTGTAATAAGCTTGATCTTATCAAGTACATTACTAAGTTTCTTTAGCCAATTCATACTATCTACGCTTTAAGAATGACCCGAAAAACCCACCGTTAGGTGCTTTAGGATTCGCAACCATATTTAAATCTGGAATCGTTAGAATTCCTTTTGTTAGGTTGTATTGTCCTACATGCCAAACGGTTTGAATACCTGAAGTGACTTTCACCATCCAAGTTTCATAATTTGGATTTTTACCTTTCGACTTCTTCTTATGTGGTGAAGCAATAAAAGAGATGAAACCACGAGAACGGCTCTTATTCCAGCCAGTAATTACAGGCGCACCGTTTTTAGCATTTGGATTGTACTTACACCCAGACTTTTTGCGAGGTCTCGAATGATATTGAGGTCGAAAACCTCTAGCAACATATGATTGACCGTTATAGCCTTGATTAAATCCTTGCGGTAAATAACCATTAGGCATTTGATAATAATTTGGCATGATTAACGTCTCCTTTTTCTACGGTTTGACTTAGGTTTCAAAAAATACACAAGTGCAACAACAACACCCAGAGGAAGAACAGCAAACAAAAGCAACTTTTTCCAATTCATTTTTACCCAGTTAACAAGCTTTTGCCAATAAACTTTCACTTTATCCATTAAACTACCTGTAGAAGTAGAAGCATTTGCAGTAGTGTAAGGCTCTGAAATATTCATAGTTGCAGCACTTGAAAGTGCTTGCTTTGTTGTTTGATTAGTATTGATTGGTTTTTCAGCAATTCCCTCGGCAGCAGCTTTGACACCTGTAACAATTGAGTTTACCAACTCTGTTTTTGGCTCTATTCCTGCTTTTTGTAATGTTGTTACAACCTTATCAACTTTGACAACGCCCTCACTCACAACTTTTGAAACCATTGCACCCGCTTTGGTTTTACCAATTGACTTAGTTAAAGCTGTAATACCAGCACCAGCAAGTGGACCACCAACAGCAGTAGCAGCGACACCCAGAATGGTTTTACCAATACCAGATGTGGCGATTTTCTTTGCAAAACGCCCCACACCTTTAACAGCACCGCCAATGGCTTTTCCTATTTTCTTAAAGAATGACATAAATAACTCCTTTCTTTTTTAGTATTGACCAGACTCTTAAGCCTGATCAATGAAGATTAATTCATAAGAGTTTCCAGCACTCTTTTCAATTTTCACGGTTTCAACGTCTGCAATAGCAACCAAAGCCATAGTTTTAAAACCATAGAAAGCAACTTCACCAGCACCAGTATCCTGTACAGCGCATAAGTCGTTTTCTTTTTCCATTTTGGCCATTAATTCAGTAGGGGTATAGGTTACTGATTGACCGTTAGTTTTAATCAGTTCGATTTTCACCAAGTCTGTAAGAGGAAAAGCCCCCAATTCTTTGTCAGCAACTCCATATTCCTTTAAAGTTTCATCACTGTTAATAGTGATTGGATGGTAAACGATAACACGTTCAACAATCTCACCGTCTTCCATTCCGTAAACCTCGTAACTTTTAGCAGCATCCAAAGAAGATAAATCCACTTCCAAATAACGCTGATCAGATAAAGCAGCAGCCCCATCCATACCCACGGCAATAATTCCACGGCTTCCAGTGTTTTTATCTATGAACAATCCTTCACCTTGCGAAGCAACTTCGAAAAGCTTTTCACACAACATACGCGGAGATACTTGCTCATGTGTACCTTTTGCACCAGAAACGCGAGAAATTTCCACCTTTTCACCGTTCCAGTTGCCATTTTTAGTGATTACAACCTCGGAAACAGGTTTGTAAATTCTGACTTTGCGGTCTGTTTTACCGCTAATAGTTTCAATTTTCATTAGTCGATTATTTAAAATGTTTTGTTTAAATCGACTTCAAAAAAAAAGCACCCAGAAAGGGCGCTTATCTATTACTTTTTACATCTATTTATAAATATCTATTTTTTACTATTTTTTAGCCTGTATTATTCATCCGCATTAAATTAATGGCTTGCTTACACTCATCTAGTGTTAAACCTTCATATTTTGCCAAATGAGCTAACAAAACACGTCCTTTTGAATGTAGATTTAAACCTCTTTTAATTTCATTTATACGACAACCAGCCGTAACATAGGAGCATCCATAGAAAACCTGTATATCTTTTCGAGTTAATTCCATTTTTAAAATGAACTTTTAAAGTGAACTTATTAAATTGAACTTTTTAGATTTATAAGGGGAAAAGGATTTAATATAAAGCACGATACAATAACATTTCTAAATCCTGCTTTTCGTTGATCACTTCGCCAGTATCATAGTTCAAAGCTGTTATAAAAACACTATGAATATTATTATCCTTATCAACAAATTGCCTTATTATTCTTAAAGCTTGTTGCATACCTTTTATTTTAAAGGTGAATAGCTTATTTACATAGAAACCCTGTAAACTAGCATAGAATTGAATCTTAGTAGCTTCATACATAGTTAGAATAGTTTTAATTGTTCGTTTATAGTTTGTATTTCTTTTCCAGAATCATTAGTATTAGAATGATTATCAATATCAATACGTACATTTTCAAATAGTTTTTGTTGTTTATTATGGTTGAATATTTCATCACAATGCTGATCAAATTCATTAGGAATCGTTTTAAATCCTTTGTACTTCAATTGATCTATAGGCACACCCAACATGATAGCATGATCACCCTCATATATCTTTTTTGTTTGTTGATACATGGATAGCATTTGAGAAAATTCATCTATGTAGGTTGTATCGTCAGCAGAAACCAAAAGCAAATTTTTCATTTTAGACACAGCCTGAGAAGAAAACCAGATACGGCCATCGACACTTAATTTATCTTTATCAGACATTTTATGACCTTTAGACATATATTTACTGATATATGCAGCAACATTACCAACCTTTTTTAAGGATTCAATATCAACTGAATTCGGTTGCATCCAATTAGTTTCGACACCTTTTTTGTAAGCCCTTTTTATTTCCTTTTCCAATGAATCGGATAGTTTACCTTTATATCTTTTCTCTTGTTGTCTGATCTTTTTATACTCGGTAAATGTCAAATCCTTAAAACGCTTATGATATTCATAGACATAGCCAAGTTTATTAGTAACATTATTCCAGATCTCCAATATTTCATAATAGGGTAGAAACTTATCTGTTAATAAATGAATATGAAAATCACCTTTTTGTTGCTTTTCTGCCTTCCAGATATATTTTGTAACTCCGTAATCTTGTCTGATCTTAGTCAAAAAATGATTTAGTAGTTTTTCTTTAATTTCCTTGTCATCGTGCTTTTGTTCTGATGGGAGAGTAAGAGTCAAAAAAGTTATCTTTTCCTTACCTTTTCCAGTATTCACTATCCTTTTATCAACTGAATACAAAAACCAATATACCGCCCGAGTTATAGCCTTTTGACCTTTTTTAGAAATGAATCCTTTTTCTTTATTCTCACATTCTGGTTTTACTCCTTTATTCCACGTTTTAAAATTTCCGTTTAAATCCATTATTCGAGTATACGCAGTAACAGAAGTAGGAGAAACCGATAAACAAGGCATCTTTATAAGTCCGTTTTCTAATATCGTTGGTTCTAAGTTCATTATATACGTTTTTTTGAGTTGTGGGCGTATTGACAAGCCAACCAAAAAGGGGTGTGAAACCCCTTTTTAATTCAATTCACGTATAGAAAAACGTTTTGTAAGAGTTAAATACAAATTACTTCTATCACGTGTATACAATTCTTTCAAAACTGATTCTACATTATTCTTATCAATAGAATAAAACTGTTTATTATCATCAATTTTAACCTCAAATTCCTGTTTTTCAACAACTTTTAATAATTTCTGAAGTATTATTAATAATGCTTTGTATCTCATACTTTTTAGTCTTTTATTACTTATCAAAATTATTTCTATATTTGAATGATATTTAATTAACAGTCTCCCAAAAATGGTAAGTCGTATATCCATGATATACGGCTTTTTTTTTCACACTACTTTAGACATTGATATATTAACTATATCCATAAACCTAGAATGCTGCCCAGTACGAGCAGCTTTATTTAGTTCATATTCATTAAGATTACGTTCTATGAGATTAATTTCTGATTGAAGATTAATCAACTCATATTTAAGTGTGGTAAGCTTTTGTCGATCTGCTAATCTGTTCAATTCAAAACATGAATTTCTAAGAGCAGTAACACAGTAGTAAAAAGCTGCGAAAACGATAAAATTACCGTTCTCAGATTGAGCCATCCAAAAGGATTTATTCAATGACTCTGGAATACGTTGAAGAAATTCGATTAAGTTTCGTTCTGCTTGGTAGATATCCGCAGAGCGTTTGCCAGAATTAGGAACAAATAAAAGAAAGTTATTACGGTAGCATACAAACACATTTGTATAAATGTGATTAATAAAAGAAAGTTGTTCCGTAAGGAATTGAGATGTTTTTCTAAGAAATGATTGTGCATTTTTTTCAGAATTAAAAAGGTATTCATAGCCGTTACCAAGTTTAACCAAATAGCCGTCCAAAGCTTTTTCATAATTTTTGATAACTATTTTTTTCATACTGGCGTTAATTGCACTTAAAGTTCAACGTAACACCTCTTTTTAATTCTTATATCCTTGTCCTATATTTGATATTATGTTATTTTTATATCAAAATAAACCTAACTTGTTTTAGTAAATAAAAAAAGCCAGGCTACTAACCTGGCTTTTAACAATATCATAAGAATAAGTTATTGTCCTAAAGATTCTAATTTATCTTTGACTTCATTATACTTATCCATCATTTCAAAACGATAGTATAATCCTTTTAAAGTTTCTAAAACAGCAGCTTCATTAGGATTAACTTCCATTGCTTTTTCCATATAAGGTAAAGCTTCTTTCCAGTAATCATTAGCAACTTTTAATGCAGCTTCGTATTCTTTTGTAGTAGTTTTATCATTAGCAACATTTTGCTGTTCAACACCTTTGTTGTAATAAATTACTCCAATATTATACAATGCATTAAAATAATTTGGATCAATTTCCAAACTCTTACTATAATCAGCGATTGCTTTTTCTGTATCAGATTTTTCGTATAAAACACCTCGAGCATAATAGAATGTCGCATTGTTTTGATCGCCTTCAATAGCTTTATTCAGATATTCTAAAGCCTCAACATTTTGCTTGCTGTCAAGATAATACTGAATAAGAGTAGTTAAAATTCTGTTATCCTCAGGATAAGATTCAAAACCTTTTTTAAGGTTAGCACCCATTTTTAGAGAATCTCCAGTTGTTTGATAAACCTGGTTCAGTAACAATACAGCATCACCACCCCCGTATTTAAGGTCAATTGATTTATTGAAATATTCCTCTGATTTCTCCCAGTTTTCAGCATTATAAGCAGCTAAAGCACAGTTATATACAATAGCTGTATCAATACCTTCTTCCATCATTGGAAATGCATTAACATTTAATACACTTTCGAATGCAAATAAAGCTGCATCAAAATTATTGGAATTAAATCCATCAATACCAGCATTGGTTAAATCAGGTTTGAACATAGTTAAGGCAAGCTTAATTTCTTTTTCAAATTTGCCAATACCTTTACCTTTTGCATCACCTTTCTGATCCAATTCAATTGCTTTTTCGTAAAAACCAACAGCCTTTTTCATATCCTCGATATCCTTACTTTTCTTGTATTGCTCAGTATATACTTTTGCAGCTACAATATAAGTTTTAGGCCAGCTTATTGATTTTTCATTCTCTAAGGCAGCATCTATAGCTTCTTTAGCCTTGTCTAAATCGTTTGTAGTCAGGAATTGTGAAGCGGCAGCAACTTTACCCTTTTGGGCAAATGCCGTTGTAATACCTAATACTAACAATGTCAATAGCGCGACTCTTTTCATTTCAAAAAGTTTTAGTTTATTGTCTATAATAGTAATTGTAAAGTACTAATTTATTCGTTTGTTTCTTCATTTTCAGAAGTTTCCACATCAGGAGTTTCTCCTTCCAACATTTCATCTTCCTCTAATTTGGCATCTTCCATCTCCTCAGCATTTACTTTAGCAACCGATGCTATTTCGTCTTGCTTTTTCGACAGATTGATTAATCTAACACCTTGTGTTGCCCTACCGGTTACCCTCATATCTTTTACCGACAGACGAATAGCAATACCTGAACGATTAATAATCATCAAATCATTCTCGTCTGTTACGTTTTTAATAGTAATAAGTTCACCTGTTTTATCCGTAATTTTCATGGCTTTTACACCTTTTCCACCACGGTTTGTCACTCGGTATTCTTCAGTTTTGGAACGTTTTCCAAAGCCTTTTTCAGAAACGACAAGGATATCCTCTGCTTCCATATCAGCTACACATATCATGCCAACCACTTCGTCATGCTCTGAACCCAGCGTGATTCCTCGCACTCCGGCTCCTGTTCGACCGATACATCTTACCTGTGTTTCGTTAAATCGGATAGCTCTACCCGAACGAGTTGCCATTAAAATTTCAGTGGTTCCTGATGTTAAACGAGCTTGCAATAATTCATCATTATCTTTAATGGTAATTGCATTAACCCCATTAACACGTGGACGAGAATAATCTTTAAGCAACGATTTTTTTACGATACCTTTTTTGGTACCCATGATGATATAGTGAGAGTTTACATACTCTTCCTCATTCAGTTTCTTAACTTTAATGAATGCTTTAACTTTATCATCCGGATCGATATTCAATAAGTTTTGAATCGCTCTTCCTTTGGAAGTTTTAGTACCTTCAGGAATTTCGTAAACTTTTAACCAGAAACATCTTCCTTTTTTAGTGAAGAACATCATGGTATTATGCATCGAAGCAGGATACATATGCTCAATAAAGTCTTCATCACGTGTTGTAGATCCTTTAGAACCTACTCCTCCTCTATTCTGAGTTTTAAATTCAGCTAATGGAGTACGTTTAATGTATCCAAGATGAGAAATAGTAATAATCATCTCATCATCTGCATAGAAGTCTTCAGGATTAAATTCTTCTGAACTGTAAACGATATCAGTTCTGCGATCGTCACCATATTTATTGTTAACTTCTTCTAATTCTTCTTTAATGATATCCATTCTCATTTGGAAGTTTTCAAGTATTTCTTTCAAATGAGCAATTTCCTTCATCAATTCTTCATACTCAGCACGTAACTTATCCTGTTCCAGTCCGGTTAGCTGACGCAAACGCATATCCACAATGGCACGAGCCTGAATATCAGTTAATTCAAATCGTTCCATTAATGTTTCACGAGCTTCGTCTGGAGTTTGTGCAGCACGAATAATCTTGATTACTTCATCGATATTATCGCTGGCAATAATCAAACCTTCCAGGATATGTGCACGTTTCTCAGCCTGTTCCAATTCATATTGGGTACGACGAGTTACCACATCATGGCGATGCTCAACAAATGCCTGGATCAAACCTTTCAGATTCAAAAGCTGAGGACGACCGTTAACCAGTGCAATATTATTAACACCAAAAGATGACTGTAATGCAGTATACTTATACAAATGATTAAGCACTACATTGGCAATGGCATCTTTTTTCAAGTCAATAACGATACGCATTCCCTGACGGTCTGACTCATCATTAACATTTGAAATACCTTCAATCTTTTTATCGTTAACAAGTTCGGCAATCTTCATGATTAACTCTGCCTTGTTGACCATATATGGTATTTCGCTGATAATAATTTTTTCACGACCGTTGCTTTCTGTCTCTATATCAGACTTGGCACGTATTACAATACGCCCTTTACCGGTATTATAAGCATCTTTAACACCCTGATAACCATAAATGGTACCACCAGTTGGGAAATCAGGTGCTTTAATGATTTCAATTAAATCATCCTGCTCAATTTCATTATTATCAATGTATGCGATTGTTGCATTAATTGTGTCTCTCAAATTATGAGGAGGCATATTGGTTGCCATACCTACAGCAATACCCGAAGCTCCGTTTACTAAAAGATTAGGTATACGGGTAGGCAAAACAGTTGGTTCTTTAATGGTATCATCAAAGTTTAATTGAAAATCAACTGTATTTTTTTCAATATCAACCAACATTTCTTCAGCCAGCCGGTTTAATCGTGCCTCAGTGTAACGCATTGCAGCAGGACTATCACCATCAACTGAACCAAAGTTACCTTGTCCATCAACTAAGGGATAGCGTAATGACCAATCCTGAGCCATACGAACCATCGCATAATAAACTGATGAATCGCCATGAGGGTGAAACTTACCTAATACCTCTCCTACGATTCTGGCGGACTTTTTATAAGGTTTGTTTGATGCTACACCGAGTTCGCTCATACCAAATAAAACACGTCGATGAACAGGTTTCATACCGTCCCGAACATCAGGTAAGGCTCTGGAAACAATTACCGACATCGAATAATCGATGTAGGCCGATTTCATTTCCTCCTCAATGTTTATTTTAATTATTTTCTCTCCTTCAGCCATTTATAATAAACTTTTTAAATATGCTTGAATAATAAAAAATGGCTTTTACGGGCCATTTTTTGAACGGACTAATTTAAGTTTTTTTATCAAGACCAAAAAACGAAAAAACCTACATTTTACTAACAAGTTAATACTGTAGGAGCATTAAAGGATTTATGTTATTTTTGAAAGATAAATCAGAATTGTTTAAATTCAATTCTCAGAATGTAAACAAGACTGTTTATCGGTTGTTAATTAAGAACAGATAATCTTTAGACAATATATGGACTTAAACTTTTCGCCGCGTATAAAAGACGTAATAGCGTACAGCAAAGAAGAAGCCGAAAGGTTAGGCAATCATTTTATTTCGCCTGAACATCTGATGCTAGGTATTCTTCGTGAAGGTCAAGGCAAAGCCATTGAACTTTTACATCAGCTAAATGCCGATACCATGCGTATCAGAAAAGGTATTGAAGATCATTTGAAGGGTGATGAACCAATTCAATCAGATCACCTACCCTTACTTAAATCCACTGAGCGGGTTTTAAAACTTGTTCATCTGGAGGCCAAAGCGCTGAAAAGCGATAAAATTAACACTGGACATTTATTAATCGCTCTATTGAAAGAAAAGAGCAGTGTAATTTGGGAAATTATGGCTGAAGAAAATATTCATTATCAAAAAATTAAGCAAATGCTGGAAAATCAAAAACCGCAAGCTAAAGCAGACTATCCTGAAGATGACGATCAGGAAAGCTCTTTTTCCAGCTCAGGCTCTGGCAGCGAATCATCTAAATCCGGTTCTAAAAGTAACTCTGATACTCCTGTATTGGATAATTTTGGAATCGATATCACCAAAGCTGCTGAAGAAGGGCGATTGGATCCTATTGTAGGTCGTGAAAGAGAAATTGAGCGATTGGCTCAAATTCTAAGCCGAAGAAAAAAGAACAATCCTATTCTTATTGGAGAGCCGGGAGTTGGTAAATCAGCAATTGCCGAAGGTTTAGCATTGCGAATCAATGAAAAAAAGGTTTCGCGCGTTTTATTCGATAAACGTGTTGTTACCCTTGATCTTGCATCTATTGTTGCAGGAACAAAATATCGTGGACAGTTTGAAGAAAGAATGAAAGCGATATTAAACGAAATGAGTCGCAACCCAAACATTATTTTATTTATTGATGAGATTCATACCATTGTTGGTGCAGGTGGAGCAACCGGATCGCTGGATGCTGCCAACATGTTAAAACCTGCATTGGCAAGAGGTGAAATTCAATGTATCGGTGCTACTACCCTAGACGAATATCGCCAGCATATTGAGAAAGATGGTGCTCTGGAAAGACGTTTCCAGAAAGTTATGGTAGAACCAACAAGCATTGACGAAACGATTGAAATCCTTAATAACATTAAGGAAAAGTACGAAGATCATCACAATGTAAATTACGATGCTGAAGCAATTGAGGCATGCGTAAAACTAACCGAACGTTATATTTCGGATCGTCATTTACCTGATAAAGCTATAGATGCATTGGATGAAGCCGGTTCCCGGGTTCATATCTCAAACATTGTTGTTCCAGAGACTATTTTAAAGATTGAAGAACAAATCGAAGAAATAAAGGATAACAAAATTAAAGCTGTTAAGGCTCAGAATTTTGAGTTAGCAGCAAGTTTCCGCGATAAAGAAAAAAGTCTTCAGGATGAGCTGGAAACAGCAAAAAACAAGTGGGAAGAAGAATTAATGCAACATCGTGAAACTGTTGATGCTGAAAAAGTTGCAGAAGTAGTTGCCATGATGACCGGCATTCCTGTTCAACGGGTTGCCCAGGCTGAAGGATTCCGTCTTCTTAAAATGGGTAAAGAATTAAACGGCACTGTCATTGGCCAGGATGACGCAATTGTAAAAATTGTAAAGGCTATTCAACGAAACAGAGCCGGTTTGAAAGATCCTAATCGTCCGATTGGTTCATTTGTATTTTTAGGCCCTACAGGTGTAGGGAAAACGCATCTGGCAAAAGTCTTGGCAAAATATCTGTTTGACACAACAGACGCTTTAATTCGTATCGATATGAGTGAATACATGGAGAAATTCTCTGTATCACGACTGGTTGGAGCACCTCCGGGATATGTTGGTTATGAAGAAGGTGGTCAGTTAACCGAAAAAGTTCGTCGTCGTCCGTATGCAGTAGTATTACTTGATGAGATAGAGAAAGCACATCCTGACGTATTCAATCTTTTGTTACAGGTACTGGATGAAGGTAGATTAACAGACAGTTTGGGACGTAGAGTTGATTTCAAAAACACTATTATCATCATGACTTCCAATATTGGAACACGCGAATTAAAAGACTTCGGACGTGGTGTAGGCTTTACTCCTGGCGGAAAACAAACTGATCAGGATCATGCCAAAGGTGTGATTGAAAAAGCTCTCAAGAAAGCTTTCGCTCCTGAATTTATCAACCGTATCGATGATGTTGTAATTTTCAATAATTTGAAAAAAGAAGATATTCATCAAATTATCGATATTGAGTTAAAAGGTTTGTACGACCGTGTTGAATCTTTAGGTTATAAGTTGGAATTAACAGATAATGCTAAGGATTTTATTGCCAGCAAAGGATACGATGTTCAGTATGGAGCTCGTCCTCTTAAGCGTGCAATTCAAAAATATCTGGAAGATGAAATGGCTGAAGTAATTATTCAGGCTTCTGTATCTGAAGGTGATATTATTAAAGTTGATTTTGATCAAAAAGAGGAAAAAATCTTAACCGAGATTGTTCAGTTAAAAAAAGAAGAAACTAAAGAATAAGTATACGTTCTGAAATTAAAAACCCGCAGTTGAATCAACTGCGGGTTTTTTATTATTTATAGAATTTTATTTACTGTGCACTTACATGGCTGAAATAAAATCCATATGCCAATTGACTTACTCCATTATAAGATCCTTTTGTTGCAATCACAGTTAATGTGTCACCAACTTTAAGACCTTTAGCAGCTATCAATCCTTTTCTGTCATCACCAGTTGCTCCATAAAGCGGGTAACAACCATACATATATATTTCACCAGTACTGTCCTGCAAATAAAGATTACCATATGTATCATTCGTAATCGATGTAATTTCACCAGTTACCATAAAATAAGTACTTGAATCGTCTGATTTAGCAAGTATATCTGCAATAGTTGCTGTAGTCAAAGGAATAGAAAGCTCCAAAACAGCGCCACTTACTTGTGGATTTCCGTTATAAGCAGAACGCATTCCAACAATTGTTATATAATCACCTTCTTTTAAATCATATGACGCAAAATCCTGAACTTTATACACATAGGTTTCACCTGAGAAATCTTTCAGGTATAATTTACCAGATGTAGCATCATCAATAGTTGAAATAACACCTCTTAGTCGATATTGCGTGCTTCCAACCTCAGCAGCAAGAAATTGTGCAATACTTACATCAAGAATTGACCCTTCTTGTGTAATAACTGTTTGAGCAGTATAAAATTTAGTTCCATCAGTGGTACTGAATGTTAGTGTAGTTTCACGATCGCCGGCAGTATTAGCTTCTGCTTTGAATGTTACAACAGCATTTGTTCCAGCTGATTGGATAGATGAAATTGATAACCATGATTTAGCATCATCAGGAATCTCAACAGACACACCTTCGCCTTTACAAGTAAGGTATGCAGTAAATTCTCCACCTTCCAGTGGAAGTTCAGCATTTTTTACCGAATCAACTTTTACAAGAGATTTATTGATAGTGAGAACACTTACGTTTACCAATTCTACAGTACCATTGTATGTAGTTTTTGGTCCTTGAACAGTAATTTCATCACCTACTTCTAATCCCCAGCTTAAAAAGTTCTTTGTTCCACCTTTAGAATCAAGAGTACCATAGATGTAAATAGAACCTGTTTCATCTTCCAAATACCAGTTACCGTAGGTTGTATTGGTAATTGCAGTACAAACACCGGTTACCTGGTAGGTTTTACTATCTGGCCCGTCAATAACCTCCTGACATGTGGCTGATGCAATTGTTGCCAATCCCTGAATAACGTTTATTCTCTGAGTTGCATCCCCACAAACAATTGAAAGCTCGCCTGTTCTGCCATCAATAGCAGATTCAGCCGTAAATGTTAGCGTTGATTCACCAGCACTACCAGAAGTTGAAGAAATAGTCAACCATTCAATATCACTCACTACTACCCAGTTATCGTTTGCTGTTACAGTAATAGCAGTTGAACCACCATCTACAGGGATAGAAACATATGACGATGAAACCTGAATTTCATCAAGCAATGTCACTGTTTCTTCATCATCACAACTTGTCATAAAGGCAAGTACTGTGAAGAATATTGGGAATAAATATCTTAATTTCATGTTATCTATACTTTTAAATTAGTTGAAAATATATTTGATACCAATAGAACCATACCAACATTGACCCAATGAATAGCTTGGTGTAAATGTTTGTGTATTACCATTAATAGAAGAAGGTGTAGAGAATGTAGCAACACCATCAGCATCAACTCCTTCATATTTTAAGATACGAGCTTCTGAACCAATTTCAGGATTCAGATATTTAGCTACACCCCAACTAGAGTTGAATAGGTTCATAACGTTTTTGATATCTAAGCTAAGTTGTAGCTTGTGTTTAGTATTGCGTGCTTTAACAACAAAATCATGTTTATAACCAAAATCTACACGGTGTACCCATGGTGAATAAAGACTATAAGCTTCTGCATACTTACCTTGATTATCTTTTAAATAATCATTGGCATGTACATAGTCCATAAAACGTGTTTGATCATCAGCTGAAACAAAACGGAAGTCTCCGTTTGCAACCTCACCGTCAGTTGGAATATAAATCGCATCGTAATTGTAACCATCGCTATTTATATCATTAACTGTCATATATGAGTAGTTAGCTCCACCTCTCCATCCTTCATAGATTATGCTATAGTGGTTACCACTCTTATCGTGAGCTGTAAGCGATGCTACCAAACGATCAGGTGTAGTATATTGTGAATTGTGTAACTTAATGTTGTTAGGACCCTCAACGGTAGGAACATAAGTAAATGCTGATTCAGGGTTAGATCCTGGCATTCCAGTTACATCCTTAGCTACTGTGCGAGTATATGCTGCCATTACGCTAATCCATTCAGCAGGTTTTGCATTCAATGTAACGTTAGCAGACCAACCATAACCTTTACTGGTATTTTCTAAAACAAATGCCTTAGTATTTGTACGGTACCCGGCAGGATAAATAGGACGATTATCAACCCCATTGAAACGAGCAAAACCACCAACACTAGGAATACTCCAGTCTGAAATAGTAACACCGTTAATTGTTTTGTTGTAGATTCCTTCTACTGTAGCAGAGAATGGAAATGATGTTGGGAAAGCATAGTCAACAGCAATTGATGTTTTCCATACTTGTGGCATTTTAAAATCAGAAGATACACCAGCAATTGAAGAAGGAACAGTTCCATCTTCAGAAGAAATGGTTGAAGGGTAACCTAAACCTATTAATTTTTCGTAAAGTGCGTCCTTGGTAAGTAAACCACCAGCAAATTCATCCATCGAGAATCCTCTGCTAGCTGCATTCGCTGCATTAATTTGTGCCTGATATTGCACCATACCACCGTTGGTTGGCATATTAGTAAAGAACACAAGTGGTAAATTACCTGAGAATAAACCTGTACCACCTCGTACTTTCAAGCTCTTATCTCCGAATGCATCCCAAACAAAACCTACACGAGGTGAAAATATAATATCTGCATCAGGCCATTTTCCTGTATCAACATTGCGACCTGAATAATCAATATCTTTAATAGCTTGATTTGTTAACAAATCAGCGTTATTAAAAATAAGTGCATCTAAACG
Source organism: Carboxylicivirga caseinilyticus (assembly GCF_050589785.1). Taxonomy (NCBI): domain Bacteria; kingdom Pseudomonadati; phylum Bacteroidota; class Bacteroidia; order Marinilabiliales; family Marinilabiliaceae; genus Carboxylicivirga; species Carboxylicivirga caseinilyticus. Next base: position 27,396 of record NZ_JBNGOX010000029.1, read on the forward strand.
AATACCATATGATAATTTGAATTTCTCACTAACGCTCCAATCATCCTGAGCATAAACTCCAAATTTGCTACTTCTTACACGAGCTGCAGGATTACTTTCTCCATCATAACCATAAGTTAAGTTTACAATTTCAGGAGTTGCTTCATTCATGAAATCATCAAGACTTGAATAGCGATAATATCCAGTACCATTACGCATATAAGCATTATCTGCCATCTTATACTCGTAAGCAATACCACCAAAAATTTTATGATTACCTAAATAATAAGTCATCTCATCTTTAATATTCACAACATCATTGTGAACTCCATTATTCCAGGTAAATAACTCGTAACCTAAAGAAAGGTAAGCCTGACCATCTTTCAAAATATCAATAAAAGGAAATGGTTCTGAATCAGTTCCACGAACATCGTCAAGTTTTGAGTATGTTGCCAAGAATTGGTTCGAAAGGTTGTCTGAAATACGACTATTTAAATCGAAAGAGAAAGAATGAACTAGATTGTCCATCGAATACATTGAGTTTGCATATGACATAGAAGCTTGTGACATACGAGCCTCAGACATACGTGTACCTCCATCCATTGAACTTGCATTTGGAGATCTCCATGAAGTATTCTTTGTGTAGTTATAGCGTAATGCTAAACGATGTTTGTTTGTGATGTTCCAATCAATACGACCTAATAATTTAGTGTTGCTTTCATCCGCAGGAAAATCAGTGTAAGATCCGGTATCGTAACCATATTTAGATTTTACAAAATCAGATACCATCTGAAGATCACTTTCAGTTGTTCTTGAAATATAATTGTCAGCATCCGCAACACCGTCAGTTGAAGCTCTCCAACGGTTGGCAATTGTAGGCGTTTTAGATCTTTCAGCATTAATGAAGATAAACAATTTATCTTTGATGATAGGACCTCCAAAAGTTAAACCATAGGTAGTATTACGATCCTTTTCGCGAGCTCCGGCGATTTGCACACCTTTAACAGCATCACCACGCAAATTTTCATTTCTATGAAAAACATATGCACTTCCTTCAAAAGTGTTTGTACCAGATTTTGTAATGGCATTAACACCACCACCAATAAAGTTGGTTTGTCGCACATCATAAGGAGCAATTACAACCTGTAATTCTTCGATTGCTTCAATTGAGATAGGATTACCACCACCAGGAAGAGCATCACTCAAACCAAAGTTATTGTTAAAATTTGCTCCATCAACAGTAAAGTTAGCAGTACGACCATCTGAACCAGCAAAACTCATACCGTTACCTCCATAAGGAGAAAGACGTGTAATATCCCCAATACTGCGGCTTACTGTAGGCAAATTAACTATCTGATCATTTGTTACATTAGTTACTGCTCCGGTTTTTTCGTTTGTGAATTTTGTTCGAGTAGCCGTTACAAGAATTTCATCTAATGATTTTGATTCATCGGAAAGAACAACATTCATTACATAGTTTTCACCTAAGCTTAATGTAATATTGTTTTGTATGAAGTCGCCGTATCCAATAAACGATACTTTTACAGTATAAGGACCACCAACACGCATACCGTTTAAGTTAAATCGTCCTTCGGTGTTGGTTACTGTACCATAAGTTGTTCCAGAAGGTGTGTGAGTAGCAATTACCGTTGCACCTATTACGGCTCCTTGTGCATCAGTAACACGCCCCCCCATACTGGATGTAGTTACCTGTGCATTTGTTTGCAAAATGAATAATGCAAAAAGCATAATCATACATGCAAATAACCTAAATACTTTTTTCATGATAGATTAATTTTTTTATTAGAACGTGTGTAATTGAAATACTTTTTCAAAAATTCCAATTAGTTACACAACAAATTGGAACAATATTGGATTTAGTCTATTTACGTTGCAAAGTTTAAGTCTTGAACCGAATGGTCGGTTTTCTAAATATTAAAATTGTGTTAATTTAATTTAAAATGCCAATTTAGGTTTTAAAAGAAATTAACAATTAAGCCAAATTTATCAACAATGATCTTTCTGACTTACAATCATTAAGCAAATCTAACTGATTTGTTTTCGTGCTACTCCATCCCAATATAAATCAAAAGCTTCATCAAATTCATCTTTGAAACTTTTGAGCGGTTTAGAGAGCGAAAGAAAATAATTGGCCATTGCACGGGTAAAGGCAAAATCAAAATAGGCGATCATGTCAGTTTTATAACCTTTTAGAACACCCATATTCACCTTCTGCATGATATTTTTTCTTGGACCTTCCAATGTATCCTCTACTCTACCAAAATGCACTTTTATATATGGACTGGTCTCAAAAATATTTATGTAGTAGAACTTTGTTGGATTGCTAATAAACCATTTAACAATTTTACTAAAAACACGTTTGGAATCTTGTTTAGGATCTTCACTGGATGATGAATCAACACATTTTTCTTCAATTTCGAACATTAATTGTTTATAGATGTCCACAATTAATTGATCCTTACCTGAAATATGATGGTACAATGTACCTTTTGCTATTCCTATTCGCTCAATCAATTCGTTAACCGAAGCAGTAAATCCTTTGGCGACAAAGAGCTCCATCGCTCCCTGATAGATATCAGCTTTCTTACTCATTAATTATGTTATATAAGTGCATTTTCAAGTGTCAAAATTAGTTAATTTTTATTAGCCTGATTAACAAGCACAAAAAAAACTCCGCTAAAATTAGCGGAGTTAATATAACGATTAAAAATAAATCTATTCTAATTCCTTCCAAACCAACGCACTAGCACCAACAATTGCGGCATCACCAGCATCTAATTTAGATGGTAAAACTTTAATTTTATTTTTAAATATCGGTAATAAATGATCTTCCATACTTTTAATGGTTGGTTTAAAGATCAAATCACCAGCAGCAGTAGGGCCTCCAAACAAGAAAACAGCTTCCGGACTCAAATGATGAACTGTATCTGCAATACCTTGACCTAGATAGTGACCGGTCAGTTCAAAAACTTCATTCGCAACCTTGTCTCCTTGCACTGCTGCATCATAAATCATTTTTGAATTCAACTCTTTATATGATTTATCTGCCAATAAACTATTGTTTGCATTGTATTTAACCAACAACTCAAATGCTGTACGTTTCATACCCGGAGCAGAACAATAGGCTTCAAGATGCCCTAAAGCTCCACAACCACATAATCTACCACCAGGCACTAATGTTGTATGTCCACATTCTCCGGCAAAACCGTCGGCACCATAAACCAAATCACCGTTTACTACTAAACCTGATCCAACACCGGTACCTAGGGTATACATCACAAAGTTTTTCATGTCTTTGGCTCCACCATAGATCATCTCTCCGATGGCTGCAGCATTGGCATCATTTGTTAATGCAACTGCTTTCAAATCGTCAAAATGCTTCTTTAATAATTCAACCAAAGGAACAATACCTTCGAATGAAAGGTTTGGAGCATATTCGATAGTTCCATTATAGTAGTTACCATTAGGAGCACCAATACCGATACCTAAAACTTCAAGGTTTTCGTTAAGCATTTTGGCATTGGTAATTAACTTACGAATAGCAGCTGATAAATCCTGAATATATTGGTCAATATCTCCATGATCAGGCGTTTTGATATTATCTTTTGTTAATACGTGTCCACTTTCATCAACAACGCCAATGGCTGTATTAGTTCCGCCTATATCTACACCTACTGATACTTGTTTCATTGTATTTTAGTTTTTATGCTTGATTTAAATTGATTACTCAACAGGGATTTCTGTATTTACGTTTTTACTACCAATTAAAGAGTAGTATAATAAATATGCCAAACCTAAGAAAGGAACCCAATATGACATCATGTATCCAACGTTATCTGCTACAGCGTTTTGAACCAGTGGTAAAATTCCTCCACCTACTACCATGGTCATAAAAATACCAGAAGCAGAAGCTGTAAATTTACCTAATCCTTCAACAGCAAGGTTGAAAATACCACCCCACATTACTGAAGTGCAAAGACCAATTAGAACCAAATACATTGCACTGATAGGCACATTAGCCATACCAAATGATAAACCGGTTGAAGAACTTTGAAATACCGGAATTGATACAGTTGACGTAATTGGAGAAATAATAGCCATAAATGTCAAAATCATACCTACTGCAGATGCTGCAACTAACATACTTTTACTGGATACATGACCTCCAATAGAGGCACCAACAAAACGCCCCACTAACATTAGTAACCAATAGGTAGCTGCTACAGTTCCTGCTGTTGCTGCATCCAATCCACCAGCACTGGCATCTGCTAAAAAGAAGTTCAGAGTTCCAGGAACACCAACTTCAACACCCACATAAACACCAATACCAATCGCACCCAACACAAAGTGACGGAACGACCATGCACTGTATTGAGATTTTTCTTTTACTTCCTCACCAGTATTCATATGAGGCTCAGGAATGTTTACAAAAGCAAGTACAACTCCAACAAGAGCAAAAATACCCATTGCTGTAAACATTACAGGATTCACATCTTTAATAGCAGTATTTTTGGTTACTTCACCAACCAACATACCAACCAACAAAGGAACTGAAGTACCCATCAAAGAGTTAAATGTTGCTCCAACCTGTAAAAGTTGATTCCCCTTTTTGCCTCCACCACCAAGAGTGTTAAGCATTGGATTTACCACAACATTTAAAATACACATTGAGAAACCTGCAATAAATGCACCTAACAGATACACAATAAAGCTTTCAGCAACTCCTGACATAAACTGAATACCAACACCCACAAATCCAACAACAATTCCTAATAATGCTGTTTTTTTGTATCCAATTTTCTCCAGTAATTTACCGGCAGGAATACCCATGAATGCATACGCTAGAAAGTTGGCGAAATTACCCAACATTCCTAAAAAGTTAGAAGCCTGAAATTGTTCCTTAACTACAACACCCATTGGTGCAGCCAAATTGGTAACAAAAGAGATCATACCAAAAAGTAAGATCATCATTACTATTGGCAAAGCATAATTCTTACGCTGATTCATAATAGTTCTTTTAATACTTATATAGGTTATTAATTTACCGTGTCCTCTCTCTAACAGACACTAATGTTAACTTTAAATTAAAATGCTTGATTTCAAACAGCGAAAAATACCAAAATGATTTTTAACATCTTCATAAAATGATTCTAAATAAGCAAAAAACCTCATAAAACAGCATATATTATCAAATCCACTAAAGGTTATAACTTCACTACAATAACACTTAGATCAAACATGAGAAATACAACACTAACAAGCAATAATTCTGACAGATAGATTGAATATTATTAATTACGAATAATAAACAAAAATATATATGACATAAGCATTCTCACTAAATAAAACAAAAAAGGCAAAGTAATTACTACAATGCCTTTCTATTTGTTTAATTTATTTATTTCCTATTCTACATCAATACTGGCTTTAAATTCGCTTCCTTGTGTATTTGTACCCAGTAATGTTAAAACATACGGTCTTTCCAGCTGATCTTCTTGTAAACTACGAAGATCAAAACTTAGAAATCCTGAATATGAATATCTCCAGATATCATCATTGTCTTTATGATGAAAAGTTAATACAATTGTGTCATTTGAAGTTTGTAAATCGTAGTCATAACTGGTATTAAAATAATGCGATTTACTGCCAGATGCCCAAAATGTAAAATCAACATTTAAATAATTGCCTACTGCATATAAATTATTGATCTGAACACCATCATAACCTAGAGTATCCTTATTTTCTTCATTTATAAAGATGATATCCTTCGTAGTTATATCTGTTACAGATGAAAGCACTACAAAATATTCATAATCCAACACATCTTCATCACTTTCTTCATAAGAAGAAAACTCGATAAGAACTCTTTTGTCTTCTTCAAATTCATATTGACTGGGTAATGTCTGAGTAATAAATCTATCTCCGGAATCTGAAGTGAACATATAATAATCACCATACATTGATGTAACACAGAGCAGTCGATATGTGTAAGGCACTGTATCCATCTCTTTCATACAAGAAGATAACATCACAAATAACGATGTCAATAAAATAAAAAACCTACTTCTGAACTTCATTTTCTAAATTTTACCTTTCTTAAATACAAAACTGTTTTATTGTAATCAAGATGAAAAATCTGTATTATGGTTGCTTAATAAGCAAAAAAAAAGACTGCCTTGGCAGTCTTTAAATATTTTTAGTTTTCCAGATATGTTATTTTCAAATCAAATATGGTAGTAATATAACTGGAGTTTGCATTTATTGTTGATGGTAAAACTACCCTACATTCACCTCCATAGCGCATATTTAATATTGCTTCGTTCACTCCTTGAGGAATTCCAAGCGAACTGGCACTGTATGAATCGCTTTTAGGAAAGGTTGTATATAGAACAGGTGAATTTGAATATTCGTTAGATGTATAATAAAACATTCCCGGAAAGTCTTTCTCGGCTATGGTATCAGTATATATTAAAACCTGATATTGAGTATAACGATATCCAACACGTTTATATAGTTTAACAGAGTCACCTTCACCAATTTTTGTATGAAAAAGCATCATACCTGAACCATCACGATTATCAACAGTATCTATGGCTTCGGCTGTAGATTTTTCCAACCATGTTCGTTCAACATTATCAACTGTGTCTATAATATTTGCATAAAACTCATTCAGTAATTTCATTTCACTATCAAGATATTCCTGTGGGCTTGTATAACTATAAGGATCATCACAACCAATAAAAATTGTCAATGCAATTACAGCGACAGAAAGAAAGCTATTATAAATTACTTTGTTTATTAATGTTTTATTCATCTTTTATTATCATTTAAAGGCTAAGGTAACCATTGCACAAAGAAAGTTAATTTTAGGTAATCTTCAAACCATAAATTATATTCTGCATCACCTTACTTTAATTTTTCGATGCGAAGAACTTTCACATCATATCTTAAAATACTCTGACTGGGTATTCTATTACCATCTCCAGCCAATCCATGAGCTAAATGAGGAGGAGCAATAAACTGAATACTGTCGCCTTCACCAACCAGCAATAATGCTTCCTGCACAGCAGATTCAATTTCTCCCTTTCCGACTACTATTGTCCAGATACCATCTTTATCAGACGAATAACATTCTGTACCATCAAGAAGTGAGACCTTATAATCGAGATAGGCAATCTGATTTTTTTCAGCATTAGAACTTATTGAATCTGATACAATTCGATACCAAAGTCCAGTAGGAGTTTGTTGCATTTCTATCTTATAATCTTCAAGATATTTTTTAATAACATCAGACTCAAGTCCCAACAATTTACGGTTATGTTCCATTAACATATCCCTGGTTATCACCACTTTTTTCTTTTTATTATCATTCTTACAAGATGAAATAATTATCAATAATGAGATAATAAAAAAGAAAGTCAGCCTGTATTTTTTAAGATTAAAAACCATTTTCGTCACAAAATTCCTTTAATACTACTTTAAAACGCTCAACAGTTTCCGTCAACGATAACTTTGACTCTCCGCCTGCAGCATTAAAATGGCCTCCTCCACCAAAATACTTCTCACTAAATGCGTTTGCCGGGAAACCATTTCGGGAACGGAAGGATATCTTAACAAGGTTGTTTTTTTCTGTGAAAAAGGCTGACATTTGCACACCTTCTATCCATAAGGCCTGATTCACAAAACCCTCTGTATCACCCGGTTTAAAATTGAATTGATGTAATTCTTCTTTACTCAAATCAATATATGCAGCTTTTTGTTCGGGTAATCGTTGCATTTTAACCCCTAAAGCATGTCCCAATAAGCGCATTCGGTCAAACGAATTGTTATGAAATAAATTTTGGTGAATATTTTCCTTATCAATTCCCATCTCAAGTAATTCAGCAACAATATGATAAGTTTGAGGCCTACTTGAGTTATAATTAAGCGCACCTGTATCCGTCATAATACCGGCATAGATACATTCTGCAGCTTCCTTTGTAATGCTCTGTTTAAAACCACTTAATGACAATACATGATAAAGTAACTCACACGTAGAAGAAGCTTCGGGTACACTTATCTGCACTTGGGCTGTATCTTCTTCCGGAAATGGATGATGATCAATCATAACACGGGGAGTAGTATCTTTTTCAAATAAAGGCTGCATTAACTTAATACGCGACAATGCATTAAAATCAAGAAAAACAATCAGATCAGATCCTTCAATCAATTGATTTGCTTTTAATAACTGCTTGTCAAAAATTAAAACATCATTAACACCATGCATCCAGTTTAAAAAATCAGGAAACTCGTTGGGTGAAATCACAGTGACTGATTTACCCATATTTTTTAGTGTGTTCAACAAACCAAGTGAAGCTCCTAATGCATCACCATCCGGATTATTATGTGGAACAATTACTATATTTTGAGAGTTATTAACGTAGTTTTTAAAAATTTCTACTTGTGATTGATCACTAATATTCATCATTTATTTTATCTTAGAGATTTACAAAGATAGAATAAATGAAGTGATTCAAGTAATACCTAAATCTATAGTTTAACCGTAGTAAAAAATTCTAACGCACATGGCAGGAAATAAAACACTTACAATGATTAAGCCAGGAGCTGTAAAACATCGTCATATCGGAGCTATTGTAGATATGATTGAAAAGGCAGGATTCCGAATTGCAGCTATTAAATCAGTAAAATTATCGCATGAAGACGCTGAAGAATTCTATGCAGAACATAAAGAACGTCCATTCTTTGGAGAATTGGTTGATTTTATGAGCTCAGGTCCAATTGTGGCCGCTATTTTATTAAAAGATAATGCAGTGGCTGATTTTAGAAAATTAATTGGCAGCACCGATCCGGCTGAAGCGAGGGAAGGAACTATTCGAAAAATTTTTGCCATCAGTAAATCAATGAACGCCATTCATGGTTCTGATAGTGACGAGAGTGCCGAACGCGAATCAAATTTCTTTTTCAGTAGAAAAGAATTATTGGAAAAGGAACCATAAAATATTAAAACAGAAAATAAAGTGTTGAAACCAATACTGGTTCTGATACATTTAATCTATAACTTTTAAATAAATAACATTTACAATCATACCTGAACCTCCCATCATGGGAGGTTTAGATTATTAATTACTCAACTTAATTGTAATAAGTAGATCTTAAACCTAATAACCCAAAAGCCTTTACTGAAAGTTTTCATAAAATATTTCAACAGAAATTAAATTCTAAAAACCAGATTATTCGTGTTGAATATTACGGTTTTAATAGTATTTTAATTAAGAATTCAGGTTAACACTTAAAATCATTTATTTAGGATGGAAGCTTTTAAATTTTCTTCAGATCCCATAAAATCAGTGTTTAATATTTTTAAACATAGAAAACATCAATTCTCAGAATTATTTAAAAGCATCACCGAAAATCCATTAGTTGGAGTATATATACTTCAGGATAACAAGTTTAAATATGTTAGTGAAGGCTGGTCTATTATTACCGGATATTCAAACAATGAAACCGTTGATAAGATGGAAACGTTGGATATCATTGTTCCTGACGATATAAATAGCCTGAAATCATATGTAAATAAACGGATGTCGGGTGTTATAAAAACAGCTGACAGTCAATTCAGAATCATCAGAAAAGATGGTGAACAGGCATACGTTAAAGTTTTTGGAAATCTAATTAATTATAACGGGAAAAAAGCTGTTGCCGGAATTTTAATCGACATCACTCAGCAACATGCCATTGAGCAGGAATTAAAAGATAATGCAACGAAATACAAAAGCCTTGTTGAGAATTCATTGGTAGGCGTTTATTTAATTCAGGACAACCGTTTTAGGTATGTTAACAATCATTTTTGTGAAATCTTTGGATATGAATGTGATGAGATTGTTGACATATTAGATCCACCCCTTTTGGTTCATGACGATGATAAGGAAAAAGTTGCCAATAATATCAAAAGAAGATTAAATGGAGAATCAGGCTCTCTAAAATATGAATTTAAAGGTTTAAGAAAAGATAATTCTACTATTTATGTCCAGGTACTCGGAACCACAATGATATATAAGAACCGGGCAGCTATCATGGGGACTTTAATTGACACAACGGACCTAAAATTAGCTGAAGATGCCTTAAAGGAGAGCGAACATTTATTTCAGATATTACTTAATCTGGCTCCTTATCCAATAAGTGTGACTGATGAAAGCCTGCGTCATCTTATCGTTAATAAATCATATTGCAATATTTTTAAAATAGAAGAAGTAGATGTTTTAGGCAAAACTCCACATGAGTTAAATTTTCTGGATGAAGAAAAATACTACAGTAATATCAAAGAAATGGTCCTTAACTCCAATAGAGTTGATAATTGGGAATTAGCACTGTTTAATAATGATGGAGAAAAAAAGCATTTTTTATATTCATGTATAAAATTATATTATAAGGATTCAACTCTAATAATGAACACCTTTATTGATGTTACAGAGAGCAAAATTACCCAGGAAGAATTAGCCAGACATCGCAATAATCTTGAAATTCTGGTTAAAGACCGTACTGATGAATTGAATAAACGAAATCAGGAGTTAAATAATTCAAACAGACTTCTATTAGAACAGAAAAAAAATCTTGAGATCACACTAAAGAATTTACATACTGCCCAGCAGCAACTCATCCAATCCGAAAAAATGGCGTCTTTAGGTCTCCTATCGGCAGGTATTGCTCATGAAATTAATAATCCCTTGAACTTTATAATGGGTGGCAGTTTGGCCATTGAAAATTATTTAAAAGAAAATCCGGGAAACAATATTGTAGAGGCACAAACCTACTTAAACGCCATCAACGAAGGAGTTAACAGAACAGCTGATATTGTTTCTAGTTTAAATCATTATTCCCGAAAAAATGACATGGAACGAACATCCTGTCAAATAAACAATATTCTAAATAATTGTTTAACAATGCTTAAAAGCAAAATTGATTCTAAGACAGAGATAATAAAGAATCTGTCTCCCACCTTGCCAAACATTAATGCAAATGAAGGACAACTTCACCAGGTTATGCTAAACATTATTAATAATTCGATACAGGCAATTGATAATCATACTGGTAAAATCCAACTTGCAACTAAAGTTGATGATGATCAAATTATTATTGAAATTTTAGATAATGGAAAAGGCATTTCTAAAGAAGTGATAAATAATGTATTTGATCCTTTTTATACAACAAAAGAACCCGGTGAAGGAACCGGACTTGGATTATCAATTAGCTACAATATAATTAAGGAGCATAATGGAACAATCAAAATAAATTCTGAACCTGGTGAATGGACCTGCATAGAAATCACATTACCAATAAAAGAAACAACCAATGGATAATAAAGGAAATAAAATATTATACGTTGATGACGAACCTATGAATCTTCTGCTATTTAAGGCTTTGATAGGTAAAAAATATGAGGTACATACTGCCGCTTCCGGATTTGAAGGTCTTCAATTACTAGAAACGAATCCTGATATAAAACTTGTTTTTAGCGATATGAAAATGCCTGAGATGAACGGTGTCGACTTTATTACTGAGGCAAAAAAAATTCATAAAGACAAGCATTATTACATTGTTACGGGTTACGAAGTCAATAATGATATCAATAATGCCATTAATGCAGGATTGATTTCTGCTTCATTAAAAAAACCTTTCAATCTTGATCTTATTTTTAAGACCATTGAAAAAGATTTATAACAATAAGAAGAAATTAAGATTAGTACGAAGTAAACAAGTTTTAGAATTTCTATTTAAGAACCAAATCGAGCACAATCTCCTCTCCTATAGCCTGATTCAGGTTCACAATAATACGATCCTTCCACATTAGTAATTCATTACGAAGTACACTTGAATTAAGTTCAACATACAAAGTGCCTCTATACATATATATTCGTTGAGTTGAACGCGCTACGGCAGGTCCCAGTACCCGCTCCCAGTACTGAACAGCACGATTCTCCATTAAGCCCTGGTTAAGCTTTTTCTCCTTCAAATACTCTTTTAATATCTCGCTTATAGGCTGAACTGCTTTTCGTTTCATGATTCCTGATTGATTTCCTGAATCTCACCGGATTCAACGTTAAACATCTTAAAACTCTTACCGGTTTGTTCTACTGTATCCAATAAAGTCTCACTGCTGGTATGAGTTATAAAGATCTGATTAAACATATCCTCACTAACCAGTTGTAACAAACGACCACTACGCTGACTATCCAGCTTATCGAATATATCGTCAAGAAGAAGTATGGGTTTAATACCATTATGACGATGTATAAATTCGTACTGCGCCAGTTTTAAGGCAATTAAAAAAGTCTTTTTCTGCCCTTGAGAAGCTATTTTTTTAATCGGATATCCTGATAGCATCATTTCAAGATCGTCTTTATGAACACCCTTGGATGTATAACCCAGAATTAAATCTTTTGACCTGTTTTCGATTAGCTGCTTTTTTAGACTTCCTTCCTGCAGGTTTGAAATATAACCCAATGATATTTCTTCATTACCTGCCGAAACATATGCATAATGCTTTTGAAACACAGCAACCAGCTCTTTAATAAATGCATCCCGTTTAAGGTAGATTTTATCCGCTAATGAAGACAATTGCTCATCCCACAGATCAAGCATATCCATATTGCGATTACCACTATCTTTCATCGACTTTAATGTGGCATTTCGTTGTTGTAACGAACGGTTGTAACGCATCAGATCTTCGAGATAGGGTTTGTCGTACTGCGAAATAACTCCATCAATATATTTACGACGCAAATCACTCCCATCATTGATCAGCTGTTCATCCGAAGGCGATATCATAACCAATGGTAAGAAACCAATATGATCTGACAATTTATTATATTCTTTTTTATTGCGTTTAAAATGTTTCTTCTGAGACTTTTTAAGTCCGCAATAAATCTGTTCATCTTCATCCTGACGCCAATATAGTCCCTGAACCACCATAAATTCCTGTCCGTGCAAAATATTCTGACTGTCAATGGAATTGAAATAACTTTTACAAAAAGATAAATAGTACAAGGCATCCAGCACATTGGTTTTACCTGCGCCATTATGCCCTACAAAACAATTTATTCCATCTGAAAACTCAATTTCAGCCTGGGCTATATTTTTAAAATTTACAAGATTTAGATGCTTGATGTGCATGAATCATATAATTTAGAACAAAAGTAATGAACGCTTTTAATGGATCCTTCTAATTTTTCAATTTAGATAGTATATTTTTTTCAACACTGCCCTAAAAATAAGAATCCACCTTTTGTTTTTTTGTTAAAAGAATTACATTTGCGTTTCGAATAAAATAAACGCAAAATATGTCAAAGCAACAAAAGGGCGCTCATGCAGATGAAAATCTGGAACATGTTGAGAGCGCATTGAGTAAAACAGAGCATTTTATTGAAGAGAACCAAAACACCCTTACTATTGTAGCATTGGTAATTATTGCCATTGTAGCTGGTTATTATGGTCTTTCTAAATTGTATTTCCAACCTTTGGAAAACAACGCTCAGAAACAAATATTTTATGCTCAGCAATACTTTGAGCAAGACAGTTTTAAATTAGCTTTAAACGGTGACGGTATCAATCCTGGTTTCATTGAAATCATGGACGAATATGGTTCAACTAAAGCTGGTAAACTTTCAGCTTTTTATGCTGGAGTTTCAAATTTACATTTAGGCAACTACGAAGAAGCAATTTCATTTTTGGGTGATTTCTCAACAGATGATGAATTAATTGCTGCTACAGCTGCCGGTGCAATGGGTGATGCTTATATGGAATTAGGCAAGACTGATGACGCCATCAGCCAATACAAAAAAGCAAGTTCTTACGACAACAACCTTACAGCACCAACTTATTTAATGAAATTGGGTATAGCATACGAAACTGCCAATAACAAAGAAGAAGCAGTTAAGGCTTACACAACTATTAAAGATCAATACAAAACTTCTTCTGAAGCTCGTCAGATTGATAAATACATTACAAGAGCTGAATTGAAGTAAGAAAAGATAAAGCTTATTTAAAGAGGTTGCTTGATACTGTCGGCAACCTCTTTTATTTTTGTAATAAAATTAAAAGCAATGGCAACAAGTTTAAAAAATTTATCAGATTACAATATCGAAGATGTTCCGTCTGCCGAAACCATGAAATTTGGTATTGTTGTATCGGAATGGAATACAGAAATTACCGAAGCATTATTCAATGGCGCATTCAACACATTAATTAAGCATGGTGTTAACAAAGAAAATATCATAAAAAAATATGTACCCGGAAGCTTTGAGTTAACAGCAGGCGCTAAATACATAGCCGAAATGACTGACGTGGATGCTGTTATTTGTTTAGGGTGCGTAATCCAGGGCGATACTCCTCACTTCGATTATGTATGTTCAGGCGTAACTCAAGGTATCACACAATTGAATCTTCAGTTTCCAATTCCATTTATTTTTGGTGTATTAACCACATCAAATGAACAACAGGCATTAGACAGAGCCGGAGGCAAACATGGAAATAAAGGTGACGAAGGAGCAATTACAGCTATTAAGATGGTTCATATGAAGCAATCATTGAAAGCTTAATCCATACCACAATATATCAAAAGCACTTTGAATATTATTCAAGGTGCTTTTTGCATTAAATAAAGCCCTTATTGACCACTTTTTGGCGTCAGATAAATTTTCCATTATTCTAATACTATTACCCATAAAAAAGCCATTAATCTTTCTCACTGGATCATTTGCATTCCATAGCTTTTTATATTGCCTTATCTTTTTCTCTACTAACCAAATTTGATTATGAATACTATTTATAGTATCCCTTTTAACATTATTGGTTGTATCTGATGAATTAACTTTTTCGGGTTGAAAGAAGTACATTGGATCAAAAAATAACTGCATAAACCATTCAGTAAGCCATTCTATTTTGCTTAAATAAAACTTTTCCATAGCTTAATTATTTTAATTAATAGATTTAAAAATTCTATTTTTTGGGATTAAACAAAGAATTTACAATTGCAATATTACGTTGGTTTACATATATTTATATAATTAATTAAGCAGAATTTTTCTATTAATTTTTAGCTTAATAAATAATTAAGCTTAACTTTTAGCTTAATTATTTACTTAATATTTATAAATTTGCTTAATTATCTACTTAATATATGTCCTTTAATCCAAACCAACATATAATTATTAAATGTGCATTGCATCTTATGAACCAATGGCCGAGTTATATGGATGGTATTGATCGTATATTTGGTTTTTGGCCAGATTACAAGTCAGACTATCAAGGAATAGAATGGACAAGAAATAAAGAAGAAGAAGTACTGGAAATTAGTAATGAAATTCAGGAATTTTTAAATAGTGAATCAAAACTCAATAGCAGTTTCCAATGGCTTAATGCCAACCGTTTACCATTCGTTACCATTGAACAACCCAAAATTGGTCAATTAGACTTGTTTACTGAATCAAAATATTTAGTTCTTCATGTTAAGCAGAAACTGGGAAGTAAAGATTCTAATGCACATTTCTATTTATTCTTCAGGGATAATAAAAGTAATTTTGGAATCACAGAAAGTAAAGAAAGTTATACAACTTCCGAAAAAGCAATTATAGGACGATTGGCAAAGAATTATGCAGATAGTATTGTATCTAACTATTTAAGCAACATTTCAAGTACCATTCAATTCAAAGAATCCACCCAAAAACTTCTGATAACCAAACAAGAAGAGAATGAAGCTCAAAATAATGATTTTTATAAATGGAATAATTACTGGATAGATGATTATTTATACAGCTTAAGCAAAAGAGATGGCTTTAATTATGTTATACATGAAAATGTTAGGAACATACTCTTTGAGAAGTGTAAGGATCTGGAGCAATTGAAAGAAAGTATTACGAATAGCCTTGTTTACATTTGTAACATTAAACTTGCTGAGCCAGGTGACACAATAGAATTAATTCCAGCTTATTTAATCATTGTATCGCCAGTAAACTTTTCTGATAAAAAAGAAATTGTCATAAATAATCGAATAAGTAAAACGGTAGATTTATTAAACAGACTTGAAAAATCAGCACTTCTAGTACTAAATACTGGTAATAGTCTAACAAGTGCAGAAGTAGGTAAAAACATGGATCGTGCTATTACTGCACCAGCAATTAGTGATGCATTAAAGAAAAATAAAGTACGTATTTTACAACTACTCTCCGAAAATCCTGGTCAATGGCCAACGATACGAAAACATTTTAAGCCAGTAGTTAATCTATTTGAAAAAAACAGTGATAAACTAAGTGGCACATCCTAAGTATTTTAATGAGATATTTTTTAAAATAAGCTCTTTTTTCAATCTAATTATTTGGTCTCTTATATTGAATAATCTATATTTGCAACCGCAAAAATGGGAAGATTCAGTAGCTCAGCTGGTAGAGCACATCCCTTTTAAGGATGGGGTCCTGGGTTCGAACCCCAGCTGAATCACTAAAGGCTTCGAAATTATTTCGAGGCCTTTTTTATTTATATAGAATCAATAATTAGAGTGTTTACAACTTTAATTCACATATGTAATCACTAAGATTGTTTTAATAAATACGTATCATTCAATAAGGAACAAAAAAAACCGGACATAACAATACATCCGGTTTAAGCTTTATAATTAATAGAAGTTATACCTGCATTGCTCCAATTAATTCTGAAGCACTCTCAAAACCATTTTCATCACAATACTGTTCTATCCCTTCAACGATTTTAACGGTAACCATTGGATCTATAAAATTAGCCGTTCCCACCTGAACAGCAGATGCTCCTGCTAACATAAACTCGATTGCATCGGTTGCATTCATTATTCCACCCATACCAACAATAGGTATTTTAACAGCTTGTGCTACCTGCCAAACCATGCGTATAGCAATAGGTTTAACTGCAGGTCCTGATAATCCTCCTGTTATGGTTGATAATACCGGGCGGCGAGTTTTAGCATTAACTGCCATTCCAAGAAGAGTGTTTATTAATGAGACCGAGTCAGCCCCGTTATCTTCAACAGCTTTAGCAATTTCAGCAATATCAGTAACATTAGGCGATAGTTTAACCATTAAATGCTTATCGTACACCTTACGAACTGCATTAACAACGGCAACAGCTGAAGGACAACTGGTACCAAAAGCCATACCACCTTCTTTAACGTTTGGACAGGATATATTTAATTCAATTCCAGGTATATTTTCTAATGAGTTTACAACTTTAGCCGTCTCAACATACTCATCAACAGTTGAACCCGAAACATTAACCAACATATTGGTTTTAATATCCTTAATCCTGGGATAAATAGTATCGGCAAAATAATGTACCCCTTTATTCTGTAATCCTACTGCATTTAACATTCCCTGCGGTGTTTCTGCCATTCGGGGATAAGGATTACCTTCACGATGGTTTAAGGTAGTTCCTTTGACCAAAACGCCTCCCAGGCATGAAATATCAAAGAAATCCATAAACTCTTCACCATAACCAAAGGTTCCGGAAGCAGTCATTACCGGGTTTTTAAGATTCAACCCGTTTAAGTTAATATTTAAGTCTACCATTTTAAATAAGTTGAGTCAAAAACAGGTCCGTCAGTACAGGTACATTTATTTCCATCAAGTGTATCAGCAACACAACATAAACAGGCTCCAAAACCACATGCCATATGATTCTCAAGAGAAACCTGACAACGTATATCGTGATTACGGGCGTATTTAGCAACAACTCTCATCATTGCATCAGGCCCACAGGTATAAATCCAGTCAATATCCGGATCCTGTGTTCTCATAACAGGATGATGTATCACATATCCCTTTGTTCCTGCAGATCCATCTTCTGTAGTAGTATAAACTTCCCCTAATTTTTTAAATTCATCCAGCGCAATTAGACCTTCTGAAGTGCGCGCTCCCAAAAGAAAGCGTGGTTTAATACCATTGGCTTTCAAATGTCGTCCCATAAATAATAACGGGGCAATTCCACAACCACCTCCAACAAGCAATACATCAGGCTTATCAGGTAATGAAAACCAGTTACCCAAAGGATAAACAAGATTACATTTGTCACCTTCCTGTAAAGCTCCCATTAAACGGGTTCCTTCGCCAATCTCCTGTATCAAAAGCTTCATGGTATTAGCCTCCTTATCTACATCATGAATAGATATAGGTCTGCGTAAGAAGGTATTGGGCCCGTTTTCAACTTTAACTTCCACAAACTGGCCAGGCATCATATGCGGAAGTCGGTCAGGATGTTTAAGAGTCAACACCACATACTCATGATTAAGTCGCTCATTACTGACAACAATAAAATCGTCTAAGTATTTCTTCATATCAATTAACTTGCTATTTCAAAGATCCATCAATAGTTCACATTTGTAACCATCAATAAATCGATGCAAATATACCAAAAAATAACGAGTTAAAGAGATTGAAAATTCTTTGAAATAATAGAATAGCAAACAGATTTCTACAAATTCGCGGATCAGGTTGCTTAATCTACTCAGGTTTATACTCTGTAAATGACTTGTCGGTATAAAAAACTATGATTCGCTCAATGTCTTTCTCCTGAGTAGCTTTATTCTTTTCAAAGGTTGGTTGAGCTATTTTAGGCATTGAAGTATATCCTGCCGGCTTTTCCATCTTAATATTAGGTTTCTCAGGCTCTTTTTTAACTTCTGAAGGCATAGATGTCATTGGTATCGACATTTGTCCCCCTGAAGGCTTATTCGAACCATTTTTAAGCATAGGTCCTTCACCCGTGATTAACCAATCACCATTAATATGTGGAAAATTAGAGATTAGTTTAGCAAGGAAATCTAAACCTGGTTTGTTTCGACCAGACATTATATGTGAAATACCTGAGCGCTGAACACCTAATATATCTGCCAGCCTCGAAGGTGTAAGTTTTTCGTATTTAAGTATTGCTTCTAAACGCTCTCTCATAATTATAAATGAAAATAAACACTGTTGTTTATGTATTTACAATTGTTAATTAGTTAAATCTAATAAAGTGATTACAATTGTAAGTCACAAATGTAATTTAATAAATTCATTTTATCAAAACTCTCTTAGTTTATTTATGTAACTAATGTTTCTTAATAGTTACAATTGTATTCGTCCAACAATACTCATAGTGTCTTCAGTTAATCCAGTCTTAAACAATTTTAAAATACAGATTAGATTACCGTTCATAACATATTGTATAAATGTTATTTAACAACTTCGTGTATCAAAATTTAAGATAAGAATGTAAAGGAGGATATAACGAATAGCTATAATTTAAATACCCTGAAAATTAAACGATTATAAAAGTAGTTAACTGATACTTTATATAAACTACTTATAACACTGGTTATGTGAGTTTTAAGTAATTTAAATTGTTATTTAATCTTATAATTCCTGACATTTATTACATATGTAGTCGATATAGTTAATGTAGAACTACATATAATAACGATATATTACTGATTATATGTATTTTATGTAATTATTTTAATATATATAGGTCATTTATAAATGTGTATATTATTATCCTTGTTTATTTACATGTGTATACTTAAAGTATTATTGGAGTTTGATCATTAATTTACATTTGTAATTACATATGTAAACACCTCTCTCCTCTTGTTATTCTCTTTTATAAATTGAAGTGTACTTGTGAGCAACAGATTTTACTCGGCAGTAGCTATTTATTAATCGTAATAATAAATTTTGATTATAAAATTGAATTTTAATCTTTATTTGCTGTGATGAATACACACTTAAATATTGCAGAGAAAATGAATTAATTATTGTTAACTAAATATCTGCTTATATTATCTTTTTCGGATTGACTCAAAAAAATGTAATTTTGCGGCCAAAATAAGTTCATGGAGTTTTTTTCACTACTTCTAATTGCAATTGCATTGGCAATGGATTCATTTGCTGTTTCCATTACTGTTGGATTATCAATTAAGAAAATTAAATTTAATCCTGTTGGAAAAGTTTGTTTAACATTTGCTTTCTTTCAGGGAATTATGCCTGTGATTGGTTGGTTTCTTGGTCAGTCTTTTGCTGAGTCAATTAGTGCATACGATCATTGGGTAGTTTTTATCTTACTTCTGTTTATTGGTGGAAAAATGCTTTACGAAGCTTTTCAATATCAGGAATCCGCTCCATTTGTAAATGCTTATAATAATAAAACCATTACAATGCTGGCTATTGCAACCAGTATTGATGCTCTGGCAATTGGCATTAGTTTCTCCTTATTAGACGTAGACATTGTTTTTCCAGCGATTGTAATTGGTATGGTTACCTTTATATTTTCTCATCTTGGAATTGCAATAGGTTGGAAATTAGGGAGCATTTTTCGAAATAAAATTGAAATTATTGGTGGTTTGTTATTGATTGGTATTGGGATTAAAATTTTGGTTGAACATTTATTATAAAAAAAGGGATGAACACAATGCACATCCCTTCCTTAATATTCGTTTATAAACTTTTATCTAAGCAAATTCTTTGGTTAAAGATTTAACCCAGGCATCGATTCGTTCATTACTCAAAGCTGCCTGATTTTCTATATCAAGAGCTAATCCAACAAACTGATCACCTCGTTTAGCTTTACTTCCTTCAAAAGTATATCCATCTGTAGATGTAAATCCTACGATCTTACCGCCTCTTTCTTCCAAAAACTCAGCCATCAAACCAATGCCATCAACAAAATTTTCAGGATAACCTTTCTGATCTCCTCCACCAAAAATGGCAAAGTTTTTACCTTTAAGACTTTCATCCTCAATAGATGGTAAAAACTCATCCCAATAAGTTGGCAATTCTCCATCAAACCAAGTAGGTACAGCCAACACATAGTTAGTGAACTTCATAAAATCCTCTCCAGTCGCCACATCAATATCAACTGCTGTTACATTATCAGAACCTAACAACTTGAGAATTTTCTTTACTTGCTGTCCAGTTTTTACCGAGCGAAAGCTATAAAATATTCCAGTATCTTTCATAATATTAGTCGATTAGGTTTTAGTATGACAACAGATCTTTTGCTGCTTCAAAAATCTTATCTGTATTTGGCAGAATAGCTGCTTCAAGCGTACGATTAAATCCAACAGGTGTAAAAGTTGAACCAACACGTCGAACCGGAGCATCCAAATACTCAAATCCTTCTGAGTTAATCAATGAAGCTACCTCTCCACCAAAACCGGCAAATACTTTATCCTCATGAACTACTAAAGCACGTGAAGTTTTCTTAACTGATGCCAGAATTGTTTCATTATCTAACGGAAGTAATGACCTCAAATCCACTACTTCAACGTTACCAAAACCTTCTTTTTCAAGTTTTTCAGCAGCTTCTAAACACATATGGGTTGTATTACCATAAGTAAAGATACTCAGGTCGGAACCTTCTCTTCGAATCCGGGCTTTACCAAAAGGTACTTCAAAGTCTTCAGGAATTGGTGTTGCAGCCTTTGGTGCATTGTATAACGCCTTTGGCTCCATAAATACTGTCATTCCTTCTGATCGCATACTTGTTCGTAATAATCCGGCTGCATCATCAGCAAAAGATGGATAAACCACACGTACACCAGGAAAAGTTGTTAAGGCTGCTTCGATATTCTGAGAGTGATATAAACCACCACCGATATAACCTCCGGATGCCAATCGAACTGTAATATTTGGTGAAAACTGACCTTTGGTTCTCCAGTATTCATGGGTTGTCTCAACAAACTGCTCCATAGCTGGCCAAAAATAATCGGCAAACTCAGCACCTTCCACAACAACTCTTATGTTCTTGTTAAAACGAACCATTCCGTTGGCAGTTCCCATAATAAAGTCTTCAGCAATAGGTGCATTAAACACACGTTTCTTGCCAAACTCCTGCTGCATTCCTTTAGAAACATTAAAAATTCCGCCTTTATCTTTATTAGCGATATCCTGTCCCCATAGATATGTATCCGGGTTATTTCTGAACTCGGCCTTTAATGTTTCATTTAATCCCTGAATCAGTTTCAATGATTCTCCCTCATGATTATGGGTTCCATCAGGATATTTAGTTGAAACATAAGGCTCAGGAATAACATAATCCATTGCTGACTCAGGTGTTGGATGTGGTGCAGCCATTCCCTTACGATGAGCAACTTTTACTTCATCTGCCACCTCTGCTTCGATTGCAGATAGTTCTTCTTCGGTAGCTCTGTTATAACGAATCAGTAAACGTTTATATTTAGCAAGTGGATCGTATTCTTTTACATAACCTAATTCGTTATCATCACGATATAACTCATGACGATCGGAATTACTATGCGAATGAATACGTACACAGTTTGCATGCACAATCACAGGCTTTTGGTTTTCTTCAGCCCACTTACTGGCTTCCAACATGGTATTCATTGAATCAAAAACATCTTTACCATTACAATACATAATGCGCAGATGCTTAAATCCCTCAAAGTTATGAGCCACCTTTCGGTTTGCTGTCTGATCTTTTTTAGGAACTGAAATACCGTAGCCGTTATCCTGAAAAACAAATATTACAGGTAATTGCTCTTTTGATGCACCATTGATGGCTTCGTAAACATAGCCTTCCGAAACCGATGATTCACCCTGAGAACTGATTGCCACACCTTTACTGTCGTAGGTTTTGATTGCACGCGCAACACCAACCGCATGCAATGTATGGTTTCCTGTACAAGACGAAACATTATGAATGTTCCATTCCGGTTTGGCAAAGTGGTTCGACATATGACGTCCACCACCAGCTACATCTGCATCCTTTGAAATACCATTATAAAT
Source organism: Carboxylicivirga caseinilyticus (assembly GCF_050589785.1). Lineage (NCBI taxonomy): Bacteria > Pseudomonadati > Bacteroidota > Bacteroidia > Marinilabiliales > Marinilabiliaceae > Carboxylicivirga > Carboxylicivirga caseinilyticus. The sequence continues at coordinate 50,198 of NZ_JBNGOX010000029.1, forward strand.
AATTTCCTCTGCAGTTAATCCGGCAGATACGTTGGTAACTAAATCACGGTAATAAGGAAATAAATGATCTTTACTACGATCAAAAACCTGTCCTATAGCCAATTGAATACCATCATGACCAGCTGCGGGAGCATGGTATGACCATCCAATTGCCTGTTTCAGATAATTCGGTGCTTTTTCGTCAAGGGTACGCCCTAAAAACAAAAGGCGATACCACTTCAACAAAGTATCCTTATCCGTCTTTTTTATAGAATGTATTTTTGGAATATCACTCATTTTAAACACTTTATATCAATGATTAAATTTCGGAATTAATATCAAAAGCCTCAATGTAATCGGCAATTCGACGTAGGAAATTACCTCCTAACATACCGTCAACTATTCTATGATCGTATGATAATGATAAGAACATTTTATGTCGAATACCAATCACATCTCCGGTTGGAGTTTCAATAACAGCCGGTTTCTTTTCGATTGCACCAATAGCCAGTATAGCTACCTGAGGTTGATTAATAATTGGTGTTCCAATAATGTTTTTAAACGATCCGAAGTTGGTAATTGTAAATGTGCCTCCCTGAATATCGTCAGGAGACAACTTATTATCACGAGCCAATCCTGCCAATCTATTGATATCTCCTGTTAAACCAACCAGATTTTTCTGATCCGCTTGTTTGATTACCGGTACAATTAAATTACCCGATGGAAGAGCAACTGCCATACCAATGTTTACATTCTTACGCATGATGATTTTATCACCATCAACCGAAGCATTAACACCAGGAAAATCGCGCAAAGCTTTGGCAACAGCCTCCGTAAAAATTGGCATAAAAGTTATCTTCTCTCCATATTTTTTCTGGAATTGATCTTTTACCTTGTTTCGCCAAAGGACTACATTGGTAACATCTGCTTCAACAACGCTTGTTACGTGTGGAGAAACCTGTTTAGACATAACCATATGTTCTGCAATCAACTTGCGCATACGATCCATCTCAACAATTTCATCATTGGCAGAAACAGAAACATGTACTTTAGGTTGCTCTTTCGGTGCTGCCGGTGCACTTGGTGCGGCTGCAGGTTTTGCTGATTCAGGTTGAGCAGTTGGAGCAGATTTGCCTCTATTGGCAATATAATCAGTCATATCACTTTTTGTGACACGTCCATCCTTGCCTGTACCGGTTATTTTTTCCAATTCATCCAAACCAATTCCTTCAGCACTTGCCATACTTCTTACCAATGGTGAATAGAATCGATCTGATGATTTATTTATATCTGAAGAAACAGTGTTCTGAGGTGATTCCTGAGTAGATGATTCAACTGGTGCACTTTCTTCCTTTTTACCAGTCTCAGCAGATGGGGTATCTGTATCTTCAGCACCTTCCAATAATATCACTGCCACTGGCTCTCCTACAGGTACAACATCATCAACCTTATACATGATTGATTTTATGGTTCCTGCCACCGGAGAAGGAATTTCCGAATCCACCTTATCAGTTGCTATTTCCAACAGGACATCATCTTCCTGAACGGTATCACCTTCCGAAACAAACCATTTAGTGATGGTTGCCTCTTCAACACTTTCGCCCATTTTAGGCATCAGAATTTCAAATGTTGACATATTATTACGTTTATATAGTCTAAATTAAAACGGCGCAAATATAATCTTCGAGTTTATTTAAACCAAATCTAAATAAGACTCTAACGCCCGCTCTCGCCAATTTTAACAATCAAAGTTTATAAAGGTTCTAAATAAGATTATAATCATAAATTAAAATTCAGAAGAACATTGAAAATCAAATTATAAATTAAAATCATGACAATTAATATTGTCGAAATCATATAAACTGACCTTTATTCTACCACTACATGATTAATTTATAAACTGACAATTAACTCGATAGTTCAAATGTTTTGGTTGATAATTTGAAAATCACTTATTTTGAGCCGCTCTTTGGGGGCACAGAAAAAGAAACACTTAATTTTTAAACCATGCAGCATTGCTGTAATAATAAACCTGGAATGAACTCATCACTTTTTTGGGGTTCTTTGCTGACAGTAACCATTGGCGCAAGTTCTTGTGCAAGTGGAAGTAAAGAACAAAACAATGCAGTCAAACCTGTTTTTTCTGCAAACGATATGGACCTGACAATTGATCCTGGTACAAATTTTTTTGAATACGTTAATGGTGGATGGCGCAAACAGCATCCGCTTCCTGATGATAAAAGTAGATTCGGTAGTTTTGATTTATTGGCAGAAGACAATAAAGAGAAAGTAAAATTAATAATAGAAAACGCTGCGTCTGAAATAGCTGAGGAAGGATCAGTTAGTCAGAAAATTGGAGATTTCTATGCTTCAGGAATGGATCTGGAAGCAATCAACAAGGCTGGTTTTGAGCCGATTCAACCTCTTCTGTCAAAAGTAAACAGCATTGAAAAGCAAGCCGATCTGGTAACTGTTATCAGCTTTTTGCAACAACAAGGAATAAATCCATTGTTTCACTATTCCTCAACACCGGATCAAAAGAATAGTGAAATGACAATTGCCGGTATTTATCAAGGAGGATTAGGCATGCCTGATCGTGATTATTATCTTGAAGATACTGAAGATGCTAAGAAATTGCGTGAAGCCTACAATGCCTATTTAACTTCATTGTTTACTTTGGTTGGAAACGATGAGAACAATGCTTCTGAATTGGCAAAAACCGTTTTCGAACTTGAGATGCAATTGGCAAAGGCGTCTAATTCAAGATTAGAGAACCGTGATCCACATAAAACCTATAATAAAGTTGATATTGCTGGTGTGGAAGAAACGATGAAACCATTCCCGTTTGCAACTTTTATTAAAGGGATGGGATATGAAGTACCTGCTGAAATAAACATGAGTCAGCCTGAATTTTTGAAAGAAGTGGGTAAATTATACAAAAAAGAAACACTTACCACCTGGAAAGCATTTTTAACAGCTGTTATTCTTCGAAATACAGCAGATTACCTAAGCGAGGATTTTGTAAATGCTCATTTCGCTTTTTATGGCAAAGCAATGTCTGGCAAAAAAGAACAGGAACTTCGTTGGAAAAAAGTAGTGAATAATACCAATGGAGCACTTGGCGAAGCTGTTGGTCAGTTATTCGTGGCTGAATATTTTCCACCAGCTGCCAAGCAACGAATGGATAAATTAGTTGAAAATCTTCGTATTGCTTTCGGTCAAAGAATTGATCAACTGGAATGGATGAGTGAAGAAACCAAGAAAGCAGCACATGAAAAATTAGACGCCATCCGTGTTAAAATAGGATATCCAAATAAATGGCGCGATTATTCTGATTTGAAAGTAGTTAAATCATCTTACATCGAAAATATACTTGCCAGTAATCGTTTTGAATTAGAGTATGATATGGCTAAAATTGGCAAACCGGTTGATAAAGAAGAATGGTTTATGACTCCTCAAACGGTTAATGCTTATTACAATCCTTTAGCAAATGAGATTGTATTTCCTGCTGCCATTTTACAACCTCCATTCTTCTATCTTGATGGAGATGATGCAGTTAACTATGGGGCGATTGGGGTAGTTATTGGACATGAAATGACTCACGGATTTGACGATCAGGGACGTTTCTTTGCCAAAGATGGTAATATGGAAGAATGGTGGACTGCTGAGGATGCTGAGAAATTCAATGCCCGCACAAAAGTACTGGTTGATCAATTCAATAGTTTTGAGGTATTACCGGGAGTATTTGCAAACGGAGAGTTATCATTAGGAGAAAACATTGCCGACTTAGGTGGTTTATTAATTTCATATCAGGCTTACCTTAATTCATTAAATGGTAAGGAAAACAATGATAAGATTGATGGATTTACTGATAAACAACGTTTTTATTTGGCATACTCTAGGGTTTGGGCTCAAAACATCAGAGATGAGGAAATTGCACGATTAACCAAAGTAGATGTTCATTCGTTGGGAACGAATCGAGTTAACGGTCCTCTTCCAAATATTCAGGAATGGTATGATGCTTTTGGTCTGGATGCAAAAAGTCCGCTATACATTGCACCAGAAGACAGAACCTCTATCTGGTAGTTCAATCAGGAAGAAAATATTTTATCCCTCGAAGAAATTCGGGGGATTTTTTTATTCAATTCGTTGTAATGTTACAGAATATTCATCATCCGAATCTTTTCTGCGCATTACAAATTCCAATTCATCCTTCCCTAATGCCAATTGCTTTAAAAGAAAGAATTTATCACAAAGGTCACTATCTCGCAATTGAAAACCAGTTATTTCAATCAGCCTGTCTCCTATTTGAACACCCTCTTTTTCAGCCTTTGTACCTGACCATATTCCATTTACAATAATGGAATCATTTTTCGCAATAAAGTCAATTCCGAATCCTCTTACTTCCGATTTTATTTTATCGATAGACTGAAAAAAGAATCTTTTCTTAGGGTAATCCAATACAAAAACTCCATTTTCAAGTAATTGCATCCCAATTCTTGAAGATGCATCATCACTCCGAAGTAATAAATCTGTAAACTCTGAATCTGCCACTTTTAATTTATTAACTCTCCATATATTGCTTTTGATATCCATACTATCCATTGACCAGGCTCCCTGAGAATTGGTTCCACTTGATTGAAATGCGGGCTTGTTCAACAATCCTTTCTTTTGCATCCTTTGAACTACCTTATTATTGAATGAATAAATACAATCACTGCCTGTATCAACCAGCACACCTTGCTGTTGTACCCCATTAAATTCCATCCTGATAAATGGTGAGTTTTGAACTTTATTCAACCAAAGCTTCTGTCCTTCTTTTTTCTTCAGGTCAAAATCAGAATATGAATCTGCTATATGCAATTCTTTAGATGGAATATCAATTTTAAAAGCTCCAAATCTTAAAAGATTACTTCCAATAAAACCTTTAACATTAAAACACTTAAAAAGCTCGTGCGCTTCAATACTTAATGCTGGTATATTGTGGTACTCCAATTCTCCCAATCTAATTTCTTTTATTTGTATCACATCGGCTTCATTTCTTATTCCATTGGCATCTACGATTGGCATTTTTAACAAATTCTGGTGATTTTGTTCTTTGGTACTATCCTTAAAAACAATACACATTGCACCGGTATCAACAATATATCTCCCTTTAATACCATCTACGTCCGCCTGAATAATAATTTTATTTCGTAGGTATTCAATTGGTAAAATTTGATAAAATTGCTCCTTTGAAATTTGTCCTTGGTTAAAAGTAAATTTTGACTGAGCTATGGATAATGAGCAAGTTACAACTTGAATTAGAATTAAAATTACAATTTGTTTCATAGTCAAGATATTCGAACGTCCTTAAAGTTATGAGTATAAAAATGATATAAATAACCGAAAACTATTGAATTAAAGGTCAAAAATCATTAAAACCCTCTTCTAATTTACAATTAAAGGGTTAATATTCTTTCCAAAACACTATAGTAGGCTAATTATTTTAAAAATGCTTATCTTTTAACTTGGATAAACCTAATTGCATAACCATCATGAATAAAATTAAACTGACTGTATTAAGCTTATTACTAATATTAATTATATCCTGTAAGAAAAATCAAGAATCATTCGCTGTAATGGCTTATTATATGCCTTCATCCGAAGAAACCAATTTGAACAAACTTCCTCTGGATCGACTCACTCATATCATTTTTTCATTTACAAAAGTCATTGACAATCAAATGCAATTTTCTGATGCAGATTCAGGTAACCAACTAAAGAACCTGGTTAAGCAAAAAGAAAAGCATCCTCACTTGAAAGTGATGGTGGCTTGCGGTGGCTGGGGAGGATCAGGAGGTTTTTCCGAAATGGCCACCAGCGAGGAAAACAGACAAATATTTGTTTCAAGTTGCATACAATTCCTGCAAGAATATGAGCTGGATGGATTAGATATGGATTGGGAATATCCGGGTTTACCCGGCATAGGAAATCCTCATAAACCAGAAGATAAAGAAGGTTTTACTGCCTTAATGAAAGAACTCAGGACCGCAATGAATCAAACCGGCAAAAAGTATACACTAACTTTTGCTTCTGCCGGTTGGGAAAAATACTATGATTTTGTTGAACTGGATAAAGTGATGCCATCCGTTGATTACATGAATATTATGACCTATGATTTTACAGGCGGCAATGCAAAAGTTACTTCTCATCATACCAACTTAGGTCTAGTAACTAAAGATGATTTCATAGATACGCCTGCATATGTCAAATACACAGAAAGTGAAACAAGTTATCATCCCAGATCATGCCAGTTCATTATAAATTATTGTATTAACAAAGGTGTAAAACCTGAGAAAATTGTTATTGGAGCAGCATTCTATGGTAAAGGTTGGGTAGGCGTAGATCCGGATAATAATGGCCTATATCAGCAAAATAAAGGTGGTTGGCCCGGAGCAAGATACTATGAATTAAAAGACAACTATATTAACAAAAATGGCTTTGTTCGATATTGGGATGAAACGGCCAAAGCTCCATTTCTTTACAGTTCACAAGATTCAGTTTTTATTACCTATGATGATCCGGAATCGGTAGCTCTAAAAACTCAATATGCCTTAAATACTAAGCTAGGTGGCATTATGTTTTGGCAATTAAATGGTGACACCCAACAAAACGATTTATTAAATGCTATTGATAATGAGGTTAAATCGATAAGATAATTTATTGATTTGGCCATACCCTGGCTATATGATCAATCTTTAAATCGGTAATTTTACTATCTTCTTCACCAATAATGCTAAGTTCTGAATACTTTTCTTTTGGGAAAAAGATATTGGTCATAGAGTATTTACCATCATTCAGCAATAATTCAATGGATGAACGATCGAGTATTATTTTACATTCAGTTATTGCCTCAGAAATTGGCATGGATTGAACTTTAGCTGCAAATCGATCACTAAAATCAATCATTCCTGAATGACGCCTATCAATAACTACTTCACATTCATTAATTTCAATCAATATATACTCTGATTTGTTTCCTATTTTGATCTCGTCTAATCCTCCATTTGATCTAAACGAAATGAAAGCCTGTGATAAGTCAATATTACTAAGATGATAGGTATAGTTTATTTGCTCTTTGACTATGGTATTACTTTTTAGTGCATCCATTCCCTCAGTAATATTCTGACGGATAAAATAGCCTGAACTATCCTTATCTAAAACCAATTCGCGAGGAATAGTCATAGCACTTCTCCATACTTTTGTAGGAGTTTGGTTTGCATATTGCCAATTACTCATCCATGAGATTAAATACTTTTTGTCATCCGGCACATTTGAAAATGTAACACCTGCATAAAAATCAGTACCATAATCCAACCATCTGGCATCCTGTGCTTGTTGAAATGTTTTTCCATCAAATTCACCAATAAAATAACGAGTACACGACCCTCCATTTGGCCCTTTATCACCATGATTGATTATCATCACCCACTTTGTATTACCATTGTATTTTAACGGAAACAAATCAGGACATTCCCATACTCCCAATGGCTCACTTGTTTCAGCCGGTTTAAAATTACTTTCAAACTTCCAATCCAGCAGATTTGGTGATGAGAAAATACGGATGTGATCACCAACTGCTAAAACCATTTGCCACAATTCTGTTTCTGTATTCCAAAAGACCTTAGGATCCCTAAAATCCTGTTCTCCATTATTATTAAGAATCGGATTCCCATTATACTTTGTCCATGTTATTCCTTCATCCAAACTAAAAGCAATACCCTGACTTTCGGTATTTTTTAAACCTTTTGCCCAGATTGAATCATTTTGTGGTAGGTAAAAATGGCCACCATGGCATCTTTCCCAAAACCGGCCGTATTGTTATGGTCTATCACAGCACTGCCCGAAAAAATATTACCAAGCGAATCAGGATACAAGGCAATTGGATGATGTTTCCAATGAAATAAATCGGTACTTGAAGTATGCCCCCAGTGCATCGGGCCCCAAACTATATCGTTTGGATAATGCTGGTAAAACAGGTGGTATTGACCATTTAAGTAAACCAAACCATTGGGATCATTCATCCAATTTGATTCTGGAGTAAAATGAAATTGAGGTCTGTGTGGTTCGTTATAATAGTGAGATTGTGTTTTTGTCTGACAAGAGATTAAACTAGCACATATTACTATTAAAAGTAAGTGATTTCTAATCATAGCTATAAACCTAAAATTTAAGCTATAAGTTAGATAATTCTTTGATTATTGAAAACAATAAAAGCAAAAGGCGAATAAGCCTAAAACAGTTTATTCGCCTTTAAATGCATTATTTTTTTAATTTTTAGTGCGGTCCTTGTCCTGAAGCTATATTCTTACTGTGTTCAATAGATTGCAGAGCAAGATAGTTATCACCAAATTTTGTAAGGTTTTCCATTTCAGTATCATACTGATCAAAGTGACGCTCTTCATCATCAACCAATGATTCAAAAATCTTTTTCGTTGCTGAATCAGCATTTTGAGCACATTCATTAGCCCACAGATTATAGTCACGAGCACTTTCTTCTTCCATTTTAGTTGCTTTTTCAAGCATACCTTTAACATCATGGATTTTTTCCACTGCATGAGCAGGTGTCATCTCAACTTCACCTTTTAAAAATAGGATACGCTCTGCCAGAGTTTCAACATGCATCATCTCTTCGATGGCAGTTCTTTTAAAAAGACTCGACAACAACTCATAACCCAGGTCGTCGCAGTAAAAATGGAAATACATGTACTGATGTACAGCTGCTAATTCATCTGCAACAGCTTTGTTCAAGAGCTCAATGCTTTTCTCTTTCATTGTTTTGGTAGTTTTTATAGTTTGTATTTATCTAAGGTTATTCTCTATCTGTGCAATAGATTAAATATTAATGTATTATTTTCTGAAGATACAAAATATACCCCTCAATAAATACTGACTTTTTGATAATAATAGTCAATTTAACTATTATTAAGATTTCCTGTTTTCTTTCACATTGAGTCTCAATACATCTTACATTTTTGTATGATCACATCTATAGAAAATCAATTATCTGCAAGATAAAACATCAACTATTTACGTCTACAAATTAGCAATCATGGCTGTTGGAATAGCAATTATAATTATCAGAAGGTACATCGATAATATTACAATCGTAAGAATACCCATAAACTTAAATAATGACTTAAGATTACCAAATCCTGAGGTTAATGTAAATGTATTGTTTAACAAAATTGCTTGTTTGGTCTGTGTCGAAAACTTATATAAATAACTTACAGGGAAGTAATAAATTAATGCTAAAAGCAAATATATTACACCAAATAAACCCATTGGTACTCCGGTAATACCATTTGACATTCCACCTGCAATAGATAATCCTATGGTTGCAAAAATACCTCCAATAACCATTAATCCAATACCAATAAATCCCATGATAGATAAAAACTTAGCCCACTTCGAAGCTTCCAATAAATACGATTTAATTTGGTCACTGTTAAGAATTACTGAAATGTCTGTTTGTTCATTATTGTCTACATTTTCCATTACAAATAAATTTTTGTTTTCCTACTCGTTTGGCTTTTCGGATTCGTCCCCTTTGTTTATTGAAAGTTTAGGTCTTTACTGGTTCTCCACTTCAAATATATCAATATGATCAAATACCTCCTAACATTATTTATCAACATAAAAACTCTATTTACATACATAAATAAATCTGTTTAAACGGGTTAATTCCAATTAATCATCAATTTGTCTCTCCTATTTCATTAGAATTCTGATTCCCGTAAAAAATACAAATTAGCTTTATACTTATGATAAATTAATATTTTTAACTATCTTTCATCGTTAATTTTAAATGACATTCAAACTTTCAAGAACATCTAAAACTTCAATCTATGAAAAAAAATGCTCTTTACCTTTTGCTGGTTGTCCTGGCAATAATTACCTCTTGTTCAACGGGAGGAAAATTTAAAACCGGTGAAAAATATCACGGCTTTACGCTCGTTGAGAAGAAGTTTGTTGAAGAAGTAAATGCTGACTGCTATCTTTTTCAACACGATAAAAGTGGTGCTCAACTCTTAAAAATAGCAGCAAACGATCCAAATAAATTATTCAATATTGCGTTTAAAACAGCACCTGAAACCGATTATGGTACACCTCACATAATGGAGCATTCGGTACTTAACGGATCAAAAAACTTCCCTGTTAAAAGTCCTTTTGATGTGCTAATTAAAGGGTCGTTAAATACTTTCCTAAATGCAATGACCGGTTCAGATATTACTACCTATCCGGTTGCCAGTATGAATGAAAAAGATTATTTCAACCTGATGCATGTATATCTGGATGCTGTTCTTAATCCTATGATTTACGAAGATCCTCGTATTCTTAAGCAAGAAGGCTGGCATCATGAAATGGAAAGTGTTGATGGAGATGTTATCTATAAAGGAGTTGTTTATAACGAGATGAAAGGTGCCTATTCAAGTCCTCGTCGTGAATTGAGTTATCAAATGGGTAAATTGTTATTTCCTGATAATACCTATGGAGTTTCTTCAGGTGGTTACCCCAGCGAAATTCCGAATCTTACCTATGAATATTTCATTAATTTCCATAAAAAATTCTATCATCCCGGTAATAGTTATATTCTTTTATACGGTGATGCAGACCTGAATAAAGAACTGGAATTTATTGATAGTGAGTATCTGTCAAACTATGACCTGCCAACAGAAAAAATTGAAATACCTCTACAAAAGCCATTTGATGCAATGAAAGAAGCTGAAAAAAGCTATCCGGTTGCTGAAGGTGCACAAACCAATGATCAAACATTCTTGGGCTTAGCCTTTGTAGTTGGAGAAAGTACAGACCGAACACTGGCCATGACATTTGATGTTATTTCAGAAGCTTTGGTAAATAACGAATCAGCCCCTTTACGTCTGGCTTTACAAGAAGCAGGAATAGGAAAAGATATTAGGGCCTATTTTAGTGAAGATAAACAATGTACATTCCAGATATCTGTTCAAAATGCTAATCCGGAAGACAAAGACTTGTTCAAAGATATTGTTTTTAAAACCATGCAAAATGTGATTGACAGTGGTTTTGACAAGAGTATGATTGAAGGTATTATCAATCGAACAGAATTCAGACTAAAGGAAGGTAACAATCCACAAAAAGGTTTGATGTATGCCATGCAAAGCTATCAAACATGGTTTTTTGGTGGCAGTCCTTTCCCTGGCCTTGAATTTAATAAACCTCTGGCTGATGTAAAAATGGCCCTTACAACCAATATTCTGGAAGAAAACATCAGTAAACATCTGATGAATAATACTCACTCTGCTTTATTAGTGCTAAAACCTGAACCAGGCCTGCAGGCAAAACTGGATGCAGAAACTAAAAAAGAATTAGAAGACTTTAAAAATCAATTGAGTCAGGAAGAGAAAGAACAGTTGGTTGCAGAAACAAAAGAATTGATCGAATATCAGAAAAGAGAAGATACTCCTGAAGCACTGGCTACTATTCCAATGTTGGAATTATCTGATATTAGTCCTGAAATTCAATGGTTTGATGTTGATGAAAAACAAGTATCTGACATTAATGTAATACATCACAATACATTTACTAACAACATACTATACAGTTACTTATATTTCGACCTAAGAACACTTCCTCAAGAGTTAATTCCTTATTCTGAATTACTTACCAACCTGCTGGGTAAACTGAATACTGAAAATTATACTTATGGTGAACTGGATAATGCTTTAAACATTCATACCGGAGGATTTAATACTTATACAACTGCATACCTGGAAGATCATAGCGATGATAAAATGATTCCGAAATATACAGTTTATGGTAAATCCACAGCTGAGAAAGCTGATAAACTATTTGACCTGACCAATGAAGTACTCCAAAACAGTGTTTTCACCGATAAAGAAAGACTTAAAGAGTTACTTACCCGTCATCAGTCACGTGTTGATGCAAACATTAAAAACAATGGAATGGGTTATGCTCTAACACGCCTTCGTTCGTATTACACTAATAGCGGTATGTTCAGTGAACTGACAGGTGGTATTGAATATTACGACTTTATTACCGACTTAACTAATAATTTTGATGCTAAAAGTGATGAAATAATTGCTAATCTTGAAAAAACAAGATCATTACTATTCGCAAAAAATAATCTGATAGCAGCGATTACTTGTGATAATAACGACTTTACGTCTTACTCACATGGATTGAATACGCTTGCTTCTTCTTTACCTTCAGATGATAATAAGCTGAATAACTGGGCATTTGACTTTAGTATTAAAAATGAAGGTTTAAAAACGGTTTCTAAAGTACAATATGTAGTTAAAGGATATGATTATAAAAAGTTGGGTTATGAGTACAATGGTAAGTTTAGAGTTTTGAACCAAATTCTTTCTACTGATTGGCTTCAGAACCAAGTAAGAGTTATTGGTGGAGCATATGGCGGCTTTTGTGGTTTCTCTAACACTGGTAATGTTTATTTCGCCTCTTATCGCGATCCTAACCTAAAAGAAACACTTGAAAATTATAACAATACACCGGGCTTTCTTGATACATTCGATGCTGATTCATTAGCTATGACCCGATTTATCATTGGTACTATTTCTAATATGGATGGTCCTTTGACTCCTTCTCAACAAGGAAATGAGGCAATTCGTAATTATTTTGAAAAGAATACACCGGAGGAATTAAAAGCTGAAAGAACTGCAGTTTTGTCTACAACCCAGGAGGACATTAAAGAAATGAAGAAGATGGTTACAGAAATACTGGATCAGAATGCAATTTTTGTATACGGTAACGAACAAAAGGTTGAAGAGAATGCTGAATTATTTGGCAAGGTAATTTCCATTTCTGAATAAACAATCAAAACAAATAAATGAAGGAGCCTCAAAGGGCTCCTTTTTTATTATAGTATTGACTTATAATATCTTAATACAATTACTTAAAGAACAAATTAAATATCTAAACTGCCAATATTAATCTAGGATCAGGACAGATATTCAACCATTTATCTTTTTCTAAGACACTACAAACACCCGGAAAATCTCCTTCTTTATCCAGCATATCCGTTATTAGCTGAAAATGCAAATGGGGAGGCCAGTTCCCGTTTTCGTGTTCTTCGCCTAAGTGAGCAATTATATCTCCTTTTTTAATTTTATCTCCATTTGCTATATCCTCAATCGAAGAAGTGGATAAATGGCCATATAAGGTGTAAAAAGTAACATTTTCGAGACGATGTTCCAGTATTATTGTTGGGCCATAATCGCCAAAGTTTGCATTGTTATTGAAACTGTGAATTATACCATCCAATGGGGCAAAAACAGGCGTTCCACTCTTATACCAAATATCAATACCCAAATGAACTGATCTTGCTTCTGCTCCCCTGCCAAAATGTTCACTCATTTGATAAACCAACCTGTTTTCGGCATATCCACCAATGGCAATATTCTTATTAACCTTCTTTAATTGTGCTTGAATATATTGGCCTAATGATTCAGTAGATAATTTATTGAGACTTCTTAAATATTGATTATCAACTGATAAATCAAGTTCATAAACATTCTCCGGACTTAAATTAAGAGGAAGAACATTCCCAAATGTTTTCCTGTATTTATTAATAATCTCTTCTAACGACACCATTTAAATTCATTAATAAAGAATTCACATAACAACATATAAAAAACAATAAATCAATTTATTATAATTCAATAATACCTGGGATCATCTTTCACAATGGCATAATGATAATTATCTATCCATTCACCTCTGATTGGAAGTATTTTACGTCGCAGTCCTTCTCTTGTCATCCCTGCTTTCTCCAATACTTTAACAGACCGACTATTTTGAGTAGCCACTCCAGCCTCCACTTTCTGTAAATCAAAAACGTTGAATCCGGTTTTAACAAGTTCTCGGGCAACTTCTGTAGCATAACCTTTTCCCCAATACGACGGATGCAACTTATAGTAAATTTCTCCCAGTTTAAACTTATCATTTGAAAGAAACATCCCTGACATGCCAATGAATTCACCAGTTTCCCTGATCACAATTTTCCAGGTATATGATCCTCTTGGCTTATCGCTTCTTGCTCTTATGATAGAATCAATCTGTTTTCTTGTTACTTCAACAGAATCAGGGATACCTAAAGTATTAAACTCATCTACCTCAGGTATCTTATTCAACTGATAAATGTCTTCCAGATCATCCATTGAGATTTCTTCCAATAACAAACGTTCTGTTTCAATCTTCACTAAATGGATTTCATTATACACATCCCAATTGCTTGATTTCTTGGCTGTCAATGATTCAATGTGAAGTTTAAATACCCGAACAGCATTAACCTGCTTTGAATCAAAAACAGAAACAGTATCAGAACCATTATGCTTCATAATGATGGCTAAAGCCTTCTCTTTCTCATCATTATCAACCACAAATTCAACCTTTCCATAACCTATAATTGATCGATAAGCTGTTGACCATTTACAGGCAACCTCATTTTTAATGATTTCAGCCGATTCTTCAACCTCAAAACAAACTCCTGGATTGTTACGTAATAATTCAATTTTATGTCCCTCATTGGCACTATGCAAGTATAAATAGTCTTTATCATATCCAAAATTCATAGGAACTATATAGGGATACACATCATCCATCATTGCCAATCGACAGATAGTTGAATTCTGAAGGATTTCATCAATGATCTGTTTGTCCTTGATTTCCTGGTTTGTTTTTCGCATAGTTAGGTATAAGACTTGATCTATTGATTTGCACTATCTTTATGCAGCTTTAAAATCCTGTTAACTTCGTTGATCAATAATGGAAAAGCCGGTTCTGTCATTCCATGACCATAACCATCCAATTCGAATAAACGAGTATCCTTATGGCCAATAACTTTCATCATTCTCATCAGGTAGGCATTTTCTTCATATCTTCCTAACATTTCCATTTCTCGGTCTCCTGTTATTAACAGCAATGGTGGAGCATCTGCCCGCACATGGTAAAGTGGTGCTAAACTATCTACAATGGCCTGTTCGCCCGGAATACCTCTCTCAGCCCGAACCGTGAAATGAGTAATTGTATGGCCACTAAATGGTATTAATCCAGCAATATCATTGGCATCAACTCCATATTTTGACAAATAAGACTTATCCAAACCCACCATGCTTGTTAAATAACCTCCTGCCGAATGACCTGATACAAAAACAAGAGAAGGATCACCTCCATACGTTTCAATATTTTTCATTACCCATGCTACTGCAGCTGCAGCATCATTAATATATTCAGGTGCTTTTACTTTAGGATAAAGTCTGTAATTAACTCCAATTACGGCTATATTCTTACCTTTTAAAGCTTCTGGTATTTCTTTGTTTCCACCTGTTAAACCACCTCCATGAAACCATACAATAGTGGCAAAACCTTTTAAATTCTCAGGATAATAAATATCTAAAACACAACGCTCATTTTTATAAGCATCGGCTTTGTTTTCTTCATCAGAATAGTAATGTTTGTTTAAATCTGTTTGATAAACGGTTTGTGCCATCACTGTCACCCCGACCATCAATAAAAGAATCGTTAGTAAGTGTTTCATTTTTAATTTATCTATAAAATATTTGGTTTAACTAAATCTCACATTAACCACACAATCAACAAATTATAATTGCAGCATTTTATATATGAAATAGAAATGATTAAATGATTTGATCTAACTTTTTAAATCTATTCAATTTTACTCTGTAATAATCGAAATAGACAATCATTTTTATAGTACATTTTAATCATTTCAGATACTCATAACAAGATAAACACTTTTAGTGAAGTTATCACATAAAAAAGGCCCGGTATTACCAGGCCCTAGAATTAAGCTATTATTCTAATCTAAAATTCTTCTTCCATTCCTTCACTATTATCTCCACCTCGTTTTCCACGTTTTTGAGCAAAATTATTTAAACGATATGATAATGTAAATGAGAACATGGGAGCATTTCGCCTTCTTTCACTATAGTTATAAAAACCAGGATCTTCACTTACACTAACCATTTGACCAGTATTAAATAAATCACGCACCTGCAAAACAGCAGATAATTTTCTATCCATCATATCCAGTCGATAAGCAGCATTTATCATATAGAAATCTTCATTTCTACCCTGCGCTGTAACTGTGGCACTATTGTAGTTTCCGTCCAACTGAAGCTGCATGTTTTTTCGAACCTTAAATGTATTACTTACTCTACTACTCCAGTTAAATGATGATGTTTCAAAAGATTGGTCATTCTTAAAGCCTTCAATTCTATAATTATATAAATCACCCATGATATTAATTTCCCACCATTTAGTTAGAGGTGTATTAAACATCGCCTCGGCACCTAAAGAATAATCCGTTCCAACATTCATAAAAGAAGTTAGCAAAATACCTTCATCATAAACAGTTTGAATACGCTCCACTTTATTATGCTTAACTCTGTAATATCCTTCCATTGATAATTGTGCTTTATCCCAACTTTTAAGATATCCAACTTCGTAAGCATCAATATACTCAGGAAGAAGATCTGGATTTCCCATACGAACATTAAACATATCCTCCCATGTTACGAATGGTTCAAGATAATAACCTCTAGGGCGATCAATTCTTCTTGAATAACTACCCATTATTTGGTTGTCTGATGGTAATTGATATGATAAATGAAGCGTTGGAAAATAATCCAATCGATCAATTTTATAATTTTGATTATCACGCTTTGTAGTTATATCGCGATATGTATATTCACCTCTTAAACCTATCTGATACCCGAAATTACCATACGTTCCATTAAAAGTTGAATATAATGCCATTATATTTCTGTCGTAATCGGTTAAATTACCTTTATCTGTTTGCTCAACAAAACCTCCATCTTGCCATATAAACAATTCGGTTTCATCCTGACTAATACTCCTACGCCCTTGAAAACCTGCTTCGAGTCTCTTATCACCCCCTAATGGTTTCACATAATCAAGACGCATCTCCCAACGTCCGGAAGGGCCAAATTCAGTTGTTTTAGTACCATCTGTAACAGCTCTGGATGCATCCTGTAATAGATTCTCAGAAGTATCATCACCATCTCTGTAACGATAGTTTAACTGAGCCGCAATTTCATGACCCTCTTGATCGAATTTATGTGTGTAATTTGTGGTAAGTGAATAATAATTACCGCCACGTTGTCCATTATTAAGACTTAATTCCTGCAGTTCATCACTTTCATAATTATCTGCCATGACAATGGTACGATAGTCAAGCAATGAACTATTTTCCATTTTAAAGTCACCCACTCTGAATCCAAATGTAAACACATCATTATCGGTAATATCCCAATCAAAACCTCCGCGTAATCCCATCATTCTGAACTCACGATCACTATCTCCGTTGGATTTAATGATTGTTGTAGTATCATTATTTGTAGTACTACGTTCACTGTAACTGGTTCCAGGAAATGGACGGTAGTTATAATCACCGCCCAAATTGAAATTAAATTTATTCTTACGGTAGTTTAATAGAAAATCACCTCCATACATACCAAACGAACCGCCTTTTAGGTTGAATAACCCTTGCACCCCTTGCATTCTATTTTTCTTGGTAACGATATTAATAATACCGCCTGTTCCATCAGGCTGGTACTTGGCTGATGGATTGGTGATTATCTCAATATTTTCTATTGTTGATGCCGGTATTTGTCGTAATACATCACTTGGATCCATAACAGTGGGTTTACCATCAATTAAAACAGTAAATCCGGTGCTTCCTCTGAGCGATACATTTCCTTCAATATCAACCCTGATAGAAGGAACATTTTCAAGCACTTCAACCGCTGACAAAGAAGCCGAAGTCATTTGCTTACCAACCGATACTACTTTTTTATCAATCTTATATTCAACACTCTGACGTTCAGAAACAACTTCTATTTCATCAATGGCAGTTGACGAAGCTCCTAACTCGATACTCCCTAAATCGATAATTTCCCGGGCACTTTTTACAAAAACATCATCAAAACGCTTATTATCATACCCTAAAAATGATACTACAATATAAAATGAACCTGGTTTCAGACCTTTCACTTTAAATTCGCCCTTTTCATCTGTAATGGTTCCGGTTACAACCGAATCGTCTTCTTTTTTATAAATGGCTACCGTTGCATATTCAATCGGAGCTTTCGTCTTTCCATCATAAATCTTTCCTTTTACAACACCTTCCTTCTCAATTGATTCAGGACTTTCGGCCTTCATCAAAGTTGTGCTGAACAGCAATACTGTTGTTAACAGCAATACAATTCTTTTAATTCCCATTTTTCTTTCTTACTTAAATCACTTATTTGATCTATTGACGTAAAACGGTCTCATTTCCTTCGTACAAATGCTAAAAAAATAACTAAACTTTTTAATACTTCATTTGAACAATTAATAATCAATGATTTGCTTTTACTATTATTTTTAAGTTCACGACCAGCATTTGCTGGTCGTTTCAAATAAAACAACAAATCTTTATCTTCGATCACAGAATTATCAAAATTAACATGGTTTTAACAAAGGACGAGCTCGAAAGATACAGACGCCATACAATTCTGCCAATGATTGGCATAAATGGTCAGAAGAAGATTAAAAATGCTAAAGTACTTATTGTTGGTATGGGAGGACTTGGCTCCCCTTTAGCGATGTACCTAGCTGCTTCTGGTGTTGGAACATTAGGTCTGGTTGACTTTGATAATGTGGAAGCTTCCAATCTTCAGCGACAGATTATTCATAAAACATCTAATATTGGAAAACCAAAAACAGAATCTGCTCTTGAATCTTTGGTGGAGATTAATCCCTATATAAAAGTTAATTGCTTTAATGAAGCTCTTAGCTCCGCAAATGCTATTGATATTTTCAATCAATATGATATTATTTGCGATGGAACAGATAATTTTCAGACGCGTTACCTGATCAATGATGCCTGCATATTAACGGGCAAAATCAACGTATTTGGCTCAATCAATCAGTTCGAAGGTCAAATCTCAGTTTTTGGAGCTGATAAGGGTCCCTGTTATCGTTGTTTATTTCCGGAACCACCAATTCCAGGCTCAGTACCATCATGTGCAGAAGCCGGTGTATTGGGCATTTTACCCGGTGTTATAGGAACTATAGAAGCAACAGAGGTTATAAAATTAATTTGTGGTATTGGTACTCCACTTATTGGTCGCTTATTAAATTACGACGCGCTATCCATGCAATTTAACGAAGTAAAATTTACTAAAGATAAGGATTGCCCTTGCTGCGGTATGAATCCTACCATTACCCAATTAATTGACTACGAAGATTTTTGCAACAACACAATAAGTTCATTTAAAGAAATAACTGCCAACCAACTAAAAGAACAAATCAAGAAGAAACAAATGCCTATTCTACTTGACGTGCGCGAAGATGATGAAGTAGCCTTGGGAACAATTACTGGAAGTATACATATACCGATGGGTGAAATACCTAATCGTCTGAATGAAATACCAAAAAATGAGACTGTAGTGGTTTTTTGTCATTTGGGTATACGAAGCAAAAACGTAATTCAATACCTGCAAGAACAAGGCTATCAAAATCTTGTAAACCTGAAAGGTGGGATTGATGCCTACCAATCTTTTTAGAAATAAAGTATTACTTAAAACTTTTTGCTAACGAATAAAACTAGTCCATACCTTATCCTCCCGGACTGGTAATTGATTTCTACTTGCATTCACCGCTTTGATTAGAAAGGCCATATTCTTACCTAAAACACGAGCTATCTGCACTCCTTCTTCGTCTTTCAATACCTCACCCGGACTACCTCCGTGTAAAACATTCCAATAGTTTGCAGTTGGTATAAACATCTCACTGTATTGCAAATAATGATTCAACGATTGAAACGCCTGCATACCTCCCGTGCGTCTCACAGTAACCACTGCAGTACCTACCTTATGACGAAATAAGCCTCCATTAGCACCTGCCACATAAAATGCTCTATCAAGAAATGATTTCATTGTACCGTTCAGATCCGCATAATAAACAGGAGACCCCAACAAAATCCCATCTGCTTCTTTCATTTTTTGAATGAAATTATCTACTTCGTCACCCTTTATAATACATTTTTCATCTTGTCTTTTTGAACAAGCACCACAACCTGTACATCCTTTTATTTCCTTTGATCCAACCTGCAGGATCTCCACTTCAATTCCTTCTTTCTCCAATTCTGCTGTTACAATTTTCAAAGCATGGGCTGTATTCCCATTTTTTTTGGGACTACCATTCAAAGCAACTACTTTCATATTTCAATTCCTATTTGACCAGCATTAATATCATCTATTAAATAACCAATATAATAAACCGATGCTATTATAGTTAAATACTAATAACTTTCTAAGGTAATTATAATATTAGTTTATTGAATCACTCAATTATCGTTTTAATGGAAAATGAAAACATATTCAGATTAAAAGTTTTGTGTTTGTTATTTTAATATCCTAACAATATAGTACACGAATTTCCATCTTAAGAAAAAAACTTTTTGATTATGAAACCTTAAATATTTGTCATAAATTTATTCATTACTTAAAAAGAATTATTCTTATATAATAATTTATGAATATAGATCAAATTAGAGAAAAAATTGCCAGCAAAGGACTAAAAATTACTCCTCAACGTGTTGCGATACTAGAAGCGATTTATAATCTCAATAATCATCCAACAGCTGAAAATATTGCAGACTACATTAAAATTAGTCAGCCTAATATAGCTATTGGGACCATATATAAAGTATTGGAAATACTTGTCAAAAATAAGATTATAAAAAAAGTAACAACAGAGGCAGACAAAATGAGATACGATGGAATAACGGAACATCATCATCATTTATACTGTATTGAATGTGATCTGATTGAAGATTATTTTGATGAAGAGTTGAATCAAATTTTAGAGCAATACTTTGCAAAGAAAAAAATTAACGGTTTTCATTTTAAAAATTTTGTAGTCCAAATAAATGGGACTTTCGATAAATGTTAAATTCTTAAAATTTAAAAAAATGGAAAATGAAGAACAAATTGTAGTAAGCATGCCAAGAATTGGCGATCCTGCCCCCGAATTTAAAGCAATTACAACCCAAGGTGAAATCAACTTTCCTTCAGATTTTAAGGGCGAATGGGTAATTCTTTTTAGTCACCCAGCTGATTTTACACCTGTATGTACTTCTGAGTTTATGACATTTGCAACAATGGAAGAAAAGTTTAATAATGCAAATTGTAAACTTGTTGGACTTTCAATTGATGGACTATATAGTCATATTGCCTGGTTAAGAACTATCAAAGAAAAAATTGAATACAAAGGCATGAAAGATGTTGAAGTCAACTTCCCTTTAATTGAAGATATTAAAATGGATGTTGCAAAAAAATACGGTATGATTCAACCAAATGAAGATACGACAAAAGCTGTAAGGGCAGTTTTCTTCATTGACCCTAAAGGAATTATAAGAACCATTATATATTACCCATTAAGTTTAGGAAGAAATTTTGAAGAATTATACAGAGTCATCATAGCATTACAGGCTGCAGATGAGTTTGGAATTGCAACACCAGCTGACTGGCAACCTGGAGATGATGTAATAATTGGCCCTGCTGGTTCATGTAGTGCAGCAAAAGGACGAATGGATGACAGCGAACTTGATTGTAAAGACTGGTTCTTCTGCACAAAGAAACTTGACAAGGATACAGTGTTAAATAAAGTTTTAAAAAAGAAGTAAAAGGTACTTAATGCTAATATTTTGTAAAAATAAAGCGGGGTAAACACTTATTTAATAGAATACTACCCCGCTTTTATATACCTTCACATTGAAAATATTTAACAAATTATGTAATACAGGCAAGTTTAAATTTAAACTACAATTTAACTTTTAAGCCAAACGGAAAGTAGGTAAGCGCATAAAAGTCATCAAATTCATCGGCATTCATTGGCGAATAATACACCCGATTAACAGGCAATAAAATTATTAAAGGTGAGGTTTCTAAATATAGACGTTTAGATAATTTAATGTTAAGTGTAAAACTAGCATTCACACTTATGCCGAAACTATCATGATTATCCCAGTTATTGTGCAAAGCACCTAATCCAACACCTGCCAACCAAAACAACTTCTCATTAGCTACACTTAGTTTATAATATCCATTTAAACTTAATTGACTTAAGTTACTATTGAGTTCGTTTAACTGATCATTAATAAAAAAGCCCAAATGTCTTGAATGCTCATAAGACAAACCATAATACCATTTATTCTTAATCTTTTTTTGATATTCAAAAAAGGTACGAACACCTAATGAATTATAACCATCAATTATTAAACCGCTTTGTATTGTCAGGTAATCATCTTTAATCTCTGATTGTTCATCTTGAGAATAAGAATTGATTCCAAACCAATTAATTAATAATAAAAAGGTTAGGATTCTCATTAAATTGGTCAATAAATGGTAATTAATGAAACTATTAATAAATAACTTAAAGATGAAAGTTAAATAACAGATTTAAAAAATAGTATAGCCCAGTACAAACGAAACCGTTTTATAATCAGCCTTCCAATTATAATAATTAATTAAAAAGTCTCTACTTGTTTTATATTGAATTTCAAGACTAATCTTATCCATATACTTATACCCTAGTCCAAAACAAAAATTATTACTCGGATATGCTTCCAGAGAATATAATAAACTTTTGTCATCACGAGTAAACTCAACTTTTGAATCAATACTACGATCAAAAATCATAGCTCCATCAACAAATATTTTTCCTTTATCATTTAAGAAAAAATAATGTCTTATTCCTACAGGTAATTCAATTGATTGATATTCCACATTGGTAATACGCACCCCACCAGATAATGATGAATCATCTGTTGATTGTGTTGAGTTATAGTATTGATAAGTTGGTTCAAAAATAACAGCCCATTTATTGTTGTTAAATGGCAAAACTAATTCACTCTCAATACCAAATCTATAATTTTGCTTACTCCCCATATCAACAGATATTTCATTATCTGTTCTGTTAATATTTAAATTAATTAAATTGAGACCGGGTCGTAAGTTAAGATTAAAAGAATATTTTTTCTGTTTTTCCTGGTAAATCAGATATTCCGATTCGACACATTGATTATATAAAACAAAAATTTTCACTAAATCTTTCTGACCATATTTGATATATTGAACATTTTTAGTTTCAATAACATCACATTTCAAGTCCAATAAAATTTGTTGTCTGAAATATGTATTTTCTGCTATATCAATTCCGTCAGTTAAATAGCGTTTATAAACCAATTGAGTAATTTCTGAATCCTTTAGACTATAAAAGAATCTAGTGTACTTTCCATCTTCATAGTTGTAGAGTGAAGCGTCACCTTCAATAAGAACTTTTAGAAATAATGTTTCTTTATTGAAAATTGGGTTTCTTTCTGAACTTAAATTTATTGTAGCATTACTGGATCTATCGATATCAACTTCTGCTCTTATAAATTTTACAACGCCATTAATACTAAATTCTTTTATTTCATTAATATCACCGGTTTGAACGGCACCTTCTTCAGATACTTTATACTCAAATTTTGTTGGATTATTCTTCCAACCAACATTTTTAATTAAACATTCATTTTTTTTGCCTGAATTTGAAATATAATATCCTTTAATATATTCAATTTGGGCTTTTGAACTTATACTAACAATTAATATAAGGCTAATTAAAAATATCTTTTTCATTTGATAACAGGATTAGATTTATGATATCAAAAATATAATTTTCAGTAGATATTCTAAAACAATTTTATTGATAAATGTAATATTTGATATTACCGCATATACAATAAATACAAAGGTCCTGACTAACAACTGTTAATCAGGACCTTTAAATTAAACTTATATATTATTACCAAACGCTCTTCTACTTTATTTTCTCTTTAAATAACTTTTTAAACTTATCCATTTTAGGAACTATCACAGCCCTACAATAAGGCTGATTACTATTATTTGCAAAATAATCCTGATGATAATCCTCGGCAGGATAAAATACTGAAAAAGGACTCACTTCTGTTACAATGGCCCGGGCAAAAATATGCTCTGCATCCAATGATTTAATTACCAATTCTGATGTTTCTTTTTGTTTCTCATTGTGATAGAAAACAACAGATCTGTATTGTGTTCCAACATCAGCACCCTGGCGATTTAGAGTAGTAGGATCATGTGTGGCAAAAAATACTTCCAGTAGATCTGTAAAAGATATTATTTCCGGATCAAAAGTGATCTGAATTACTTCAGCATGTCCGGTTAAACCACTACAAACATCTTTATAGGATGGATTCTTTATTTCTCCTCCACTATAACCCGACTCAACCTTACTCACACCTTTTAATTGAGAAAAAACGGCTTCTGTACACCAAAAACATCCTCCTCCGAACGTAGCTGTCTCTTGCGCCTGTATTGTCATTGCTATTATAATTGTTATTGCAGTTAAAATTGTTTTCATTGCAAATGCTTTTCTCAAAAACACTTCTGCAAAGGAATAGTTCGATTATTGAATCGTTAATTAAGAAATCAAAAATCGGATCATCGACATATTGAGGAACATTCCACAGCTTTTTGTACTTTTGAGAAACCAAGAATTAAGTATATTATGAGCGGATATCCACCATTGTAAAATTTTTTATAATGTGATATATTTATTTTATATATATTTAATATTCAAAACATTAAAACACATTAACTTTAAAAGTTATTTCAGATTTATTGAAGGATTTTTGAACTCAAATCATTATTAACCTCTAAATTGATACTTATAATTTCGAAAAAAATGCAACATTTGCCCTTCTTTATAATGTGACCATATGAAAGAACTAATAAATAAAACCATAATAAACGAATTTAAGGCAAACAGCATTGATATGCGATGCAGAATAGAAGACTATGCGGTTGTCGGTAACAAACCAATGACCTATAAAATTGATCTATTTCTTGGCGATGGTGGCAGATTTATCAGTATTAGGATTTATACGCTTCCACCCTTCGAGCCTGTTATTATGACTATTAACCCAATGGAATTAAAGAAGATTACAAGGTATTTTAATATTCTTGAAGAGGCTTTTAATGAAATAGAAAGGAAAGCACCTGAAGAGTTTAATTAATGCGGATATCATTATTCGTTTATTATTAAACGTAAGCATCCGGTAAAGTCCATGTTGGTTTGATGAAAACCAGCAAAACTTTCAAATTAATTTGAAAACATTCGGAGTAATTTGAAAGTCCTTTG
>NZ_JBNGOX010000030.1:0-73824 GCF_050589785.1 Carboxylicivirga caseinilyticus
TCTTACCGAAAAAACCTTCAATTAAATATGAAACAGAGCCAACTTATGGGCAATTAGCTCTGTTTTAAGAATTCTCTTATATCGAACTCAGGTTAATAATATTTATACAAAGGGATAAAAAGATTTGAGTTTAGAATAATCTGTATTGATTTAACAAAATTTTTGCTGGTAGTATTTTTATTCCTTATTTCAACGATTTGATACTCATTTGAATTCTCATTCTCGCTTGTGATTTCTATATTTGCATTTTATTTAACGGAACTGTTAAGACAAACGCGACCCAAATATTACTCCGTAAAACCAAGAACAAAAATTATAAACATGTTACCAAGTATTAATCCAACTACTACTAAAGCGTGGAAAGCGCTTGAAGAGTATTATGCTGAGTTCAAAGACACTCAGATGAAAGATTTGTTTGCTGCAGATGGTCAACGTTTCGACAAATACTCATTGCGTTTTGAAGATATTTTGCTTGACTTTTCAAAAAACCGTATTGATGATAAGGTTTTGAGTCTTTTGATTCAACTGGCCGAAGAATGTGGTTTAAAAAGTGCTATCGATGCTGAATTTGGTGGAGACAAAATTAATGTAACCGAAGATCGTGCTGTATTACATGTGGCTTTACGTAATAGAAGCAATACACCTATTATGGTGGACGGCGAAGATGTGATGCCAAAGGTAAACGCTGTTTTAGATCAGATGAAAGCTTTTTCTGAGAAGCTTATCTCAGGTGAGTGGAAAGGTTACAGTGGAAAAGCTATTACTGATATTGTGAACATTGGTATTGGTGGTTCCGATTTGGGTCCTTTAATGGTTACTGAGGCCTTAAAGCCTTTCAAAAAGGAAAACATCAACCTTCATTTTGTATCCAATGTTGATGGTACTCATATTGCTGAAGCATTGAAAAAAGTGAATCCTGAAACAACGCTTTTCATCATTGCTTCTAAAACATTTACAACACAGGAAACAATGACCAATGCCAACTCAGCTAAATCATGGTTCCTAGAAGCAGCTAAAGATGAAGCTGCCGTTGCAAAACATTTCGTGGCTTTATCAACTAATGCCAAGGCTGTTTCTGCTTTCGGTATCGACACTGCTAATATGTTCGAATTCTGGGATTGGGTAGGCGGTCGATATTCGTTATGGTCGGCTATCGGATTAAGCATTGCTTGTGGTATCGGTTTCGATAATTACCAGGCTTTATTAGAAGGAGCTCATGCAATGGATCAACACTTCAGTACTGCATCTTTCGACAAAAACCTTCCGGTTATTTTGGCTATGATTGGAGTTTGGTACAATAACTTCTATGGAGCTGAAACTGAAGCTATCTTACCTTACGATCAGTATATGCACCGGTTCTCTGCTTATTTCCAACAAGGCAACATGGAAAGTAACGGTAAATACGTTGATCGCAACGGTGAAAAAGTTACTTATCAAACAGGTCCTATTCTTTGGGGTGAACCTGGAACTAATGGTCAGCATGCGTTCTATCAGTTGATTCACCAGGGAACAAAACTGATTCCTTGTGATTTTATGGCAACTGCAAAGTCTCATAACCCATTAAGTGATCATCATCCAAAGTTGTTGGCTAACTTCTTTGCTCAAACCGAAGCAATGATGGTTGGTAAAACTGAGGAGCAGGTTACAGCTGAATTAAAAGCTGCCGGAAAATCTGACAAAGAAGTTGCTGCTTTATTACCATATAAAGTATTCCTTGGTAACATTCCAACCAACTCAATTCTAATGCAACAGTTGGATCCACGCACTTTAGGTGCATTGATAGCCATGTACGAACACAAAATTTTTGTACAGGGTATCATCTGGAATATTTACAGTTTCGATCAATGGGGTGTAGAATTGGGTAAACAATTAGCAAATGCAATTTTACCTGAGCTAGTTAATGATCAGGTTGTTACTTCACACGATGCTTCAACCAATGGATTGATTAATGCATACAAAGCAATGAAGTAATTTATTCATTAATGATATTTTTAAAAGGCTGCTCGTTGGAGTGGCCTTTTTATTTATTTTTAATGTCTGTTGTACTAACCTTATTTTCATTCTGATGAAAACATTTGAAAGATTGGCTTTTGTTTCATTCTGGATTCACATTATATATGTTCCTTTGATAATGATAGGATTTCCTGTTTCTGTTGTTTTAGTGGCAAAAGGCTTGATTATAGAAAGCTTTTTTGAGAAGGGTTGGTTTCCTGTTATACATTCTGTAATGGCAATCTTCATTTTCTATTTTGTCTTATATTGTTTTTGGTTCTGGTACAAATTTGATAGATATTCTCACGCCATTTTACTTCTGTTTTTTCTAAATACATTTTATGCCCCATATTATTTCTATCAGGTAAAGATTAAAAAGAGACCACTAAAAAATAAAAAGCCTAAAGAAGAGTATGTGCCATTTATAAAGATTGAAAAAGGAGAAGAAATTGAGGAGAGTGATTATGGAGAATTAACCAGAAAAAGTTTAATTGGAATTGTTGAGCTTTGGTCAAACAAGGATGAGCAATTAAACTATCAGAAAGAGAATCCGGATTTCAATATTACTGAGGAGCTTTTTGTTCAGTGGGAAGATTTATTTTCTCAGTGGGAAAATATTTCTATGTTTTTTACCAAAGAGGAACAAGACCAACTTGTAGAATTTGACATAGCCATTAAGAGTAGTCAGGCTAGTTTAAAGCCATTGTATCCACCTTGGGATATATTTATGAAACAATCAGAATGGAATACTATTAACAAAATAGCTATCAGAATTAGTGCACATTTGAATTTTGAAGGTCAAAAGGATTAAATTAAACAAAGTTTCATATGCCATTATTTCCATGATTCGGTATAATTTTTGTAATATCTTTGATTTTATTAAAAGGTAAAAGTATGTTGAGATTACAATTATTCCTTTTTGCATTATTAGTTGGATTTGTTTCCAAAGCACAGGAAACATCTATGATTGCGATTACCTCCGATTCAACTAAGTTTTCTTCAATAGACTCTTTACTTTATAACCGATTTGTACTCGGACATAATCAATCAATGGACACTTTGCCGAATCCATTTCACATGGGTGTTGAAGTTGGTACCAGTGTTTCAACAGATTTTAATGGTGGATTTGGAACAAACCTGTATGTTGCTCCGCAATTTTGGTATGTACCCAATGAGAAATGGCAATTTAATATTGCACCTGTGTTAAGCAGAAGTACTTTTCATGATATGCCGGTCTGGATTGCCCCGGGTTATGTTGCATCTTTTGATGGAACAGCAACTCATATCGGGCTTTATGCGCAAGGTTCATACAATATTAACGAAAAGCTTTATGTAGGAAGTTCTGTAATGGGGAATATCCAGATATTTGAGCAAAACTTATCAGGTCAGTCAATCCCTGATTTAAACAGTATTGCTACATCGGCATTTGTAGGATATAAATTCTCCAATGGTTTCAGGGTAGAAGCTGAATTTGGCATTGGACGAAATTTGTATGGTTTCTATAATAGCTGGTCATCACCCATGACCCCTTACATGATCACTCCACGAACACGTAATCCGTACGATAGATTTTAGATCAGGAGTTCTTACTGATCATCTTTAATGAATCCATTTTAAGGATCGAAATCTGGCGGCCATCAAGCTGAATAATATTATCCTTTTCAAATTCTTTCAAAAATTTAATGGCACTTTCACTGGTGATTGAGGCAAAATCAGCAATATCCTGTCGCGACATGTGTTCAAAAACATTAACCCCTTCAGCCTCAAATTTCGATAAGTAAATAAGGGTTGATGCTAATTTACCGCGCATTTGCTTGTATGAAATATTGCTTATGATTTCAAGATAGCGATTCTCAATTTCATAGTTACGTGAGGTAATTTTTAAACCAAATTCAGGATTGGAAACAAGCAATTCTTTTAACGCTTCCTTATCGACCATACAAATGATTGAATCTTTTAAAGCTACAGCTGAGTAGGGGTATACTTCATCACCAAAAACAGCTGAGAATGCCATGAAGTCGCCCTGTTTTTTAAGCTGTAGGTTGATCTGTTTGGTTCCTGTCGTTTGCAAATAAACACGAACCAATCCATCCACAACAAATAAAACATGAGTTGCGAATGCTCCTTGTTTCATTACATTTTCACCTTTCAGGTAGGTAATACGGGCTTTTTTGTCCTGTAAAAGTTTTAATTCTTCATCAGAAAGAAATTTAAAACACTCTGTAGTTTCTTCTATGCTTTTTCCCAGCTCCATATTATTGCTACTTTATTAAGTCTACAAAAATAAAGGAAAGATTTAGTTGATGATGAATGATTTTAAGTTAATTGAAAGGTTATTCTCAATTCTAAGAACAATTGAACTACTTATTTTAGACGATAGATTATTTTAACCTAAATAAAAATCCCGCCGAACTTCGACGGGATTCCATATTGTAATGATTAACGATTCTATCCAAAAATTGAGTAAGCAACAGTTAAACCGGCCATCACAACCGATACCATTGTCATTAATTTAATTAAAATATTTAAAGAAGGTCCAGAAGTATCTTTAAATGGATCTCCCACTGTATCGCCGGTTACACCAGCTTTGTGAGCCTCACTTCCTTTGCCGCCATGATGTCCTTTTTCGATGTATTTTTTAGCATTATCCCATGCTCCACCGGCATTGTTTAACATTACAGCCAATGTAAATCCGGCTGTTAATCCTCCGGCCAATAAACCTACAACACCGGCAACACCCAAAACAAGTCCTACCAAAATAGGAACGATGATGGCCAGTAACGAAGGTACAATCATTTCACGTTGTGCTCCTTTGGTTGAAATAGCAACACACTTGGCATATTCTGGAGTACCTGTTCCATCCATGATTCCAACAATTTCTTTGAACTGACGACGAACTTCTTCAACCATTGAGCCAGCTGCACGTCCAACAGCTTTCATGGTCATTGCACAAAAAACAAATGCCATCATAGCTCCCAGGAATAAACCACCCAGCAACATTGGATTGAATAATGAAAGATCGTAGAATGAAACAAAATCTTTAATGTTGGCATCTGCATAAGATGTTAAGCCTGTTGCTTCCAAAAAAGCTTGTCCTTTTTCCGGCACTTTACCAAGCCATAATCTGATTTCTTCCATATAAGCTGCTAAAAGAGCCATGGCAGTAAGAGCTGCAGAACCGATGGCAAAACCTTTACCCGTTGCAGCAGTAGTATTACCTAACATATCCAATGCGTCGGTACGTTCACGAACCTCTTTTGGAAGATGTGACATTTCAGCGTTACCACCCGCATTATCAGCAATCGGGCCAAAAGCATCGGTTGCCAATGTGATTCCTAATGTTGATAACATACCAACAGCAGCAAAACCAATACCATAAACACCTTCTGAGAAATTAGTAAAACCACCTGCAAAGCCAAATGCAGCAATAATACCAGCCACGATGGTAACAACCGGAATCCAGGTACTGAACATACCTACAGCAATACCATCGATAATGGTAGTAGCATGGCCTTGTACAGCCTGTCCGGCAATACCTTGTGTTGGTTTGTACTCATCAGAAGTGTAATATTCTGTTCCCTGACCAATGATAACACCTGCTGCCAAACCAGCAATTACAGATCCGAAAATACCCCAGGTAATCCAGTCCATATATGCCAAAATGGCTATTGCAATCAGAATAAGCACAGAACTTCCTCCTGTACCAATCAATAGGGCGTTCAATAGATTCTTCTGAGTTGCCGATTCTTTGGTACGTACCATAAAAACCCCAACGATAGATAGAAGAATACCTATGGCAGCTACAATCATAGGAGCCATCACCGCTTTTAACTGTAAATCACCTGTTAAACCAGGTAGTGCTGCTCCCAGAGCAGCAGTTGCTAATATCGAACCACAATACGATTCATATAAGTCGGCACCCATACCAGCCACATCACCCACGTTATCGCCAACATTATCAGCAATGGTTGCAGGGTTACGAGGATCATCTTCAGGTATTCCGGCTTCTACTTTACCTACAAGATCGGCACCAACGTCGGCAGCTTTTGTGTAAATACCTCCACCAACACGTGCAAATAATGCCTGAGTAGAAGCACCCATTCCAAATGTCAGCATGGTGGCAGTAATTTCCACCATTTTATGATGTTCCGTTGTGCCGGCATGAACGAAGTCTAATCCCAGAAAACTGAATCCATTCACAAGATGATCAGGGGTAAACACAATCTCGTTCAGGAAATAAAACCATAATGCAATATCTAATAATCCAAAACCTACAACTACCATTCCCATTACAGCACCACTTCGGAATGCAACTTTTAATCCTCTGTTAAGAGAGTTGGATGCACCGTGAGCAGCACGGGCAGAAGCGTAAGTGGCAGTTTTCATGCCCAGATAACCACATAAACCTGAGAAGAAACCTCCTGTTAAAAAGGCAATGGGTACAAACGGATTTTGCACACCCATGTATGCCAACACACCTAAAAGAACTACCAATACAATAAAAACTTTTCCAACCACCTTGTATTGGCTCGAAAGGTACGCCATCGCTCCGTCACGCACATGTTGTGCAATTTCTTTCATTTTATCGGTACCCTCGGACTCTTTCATCATTGATTTGAAGAATATCCAGGCAAAAATCAAAGCTATCAGCGATGATACTGGAATCAACCAAAAAATTGAACTCATAATAAACTTGGTATTTTAGTTAGTAAATGATTTAGCCAAATTTCGTTTACTAAACGACGATGAAGAACCGTTATCACACGAAAGAAATGGTTTTCTTTAACTGTGATAAAAAGTAGATCTGACAAAGAAACTGAGTAGTTAAGAAGTTTCATAAGGATCGTTTAGCGAATCACATCTCCTGTCCCTTAAGCATCTGTCCCACACTACCAAGATAACAAATTTGATAAGAATTCCGAGTGGTGAAGCATTATTTATTACCTGTATAAATTACCATCCGGCCAGAATATTCAGTCCAAACTGGCCTGGTTTGAACTCTCCCTGATGGTAAGGAAATGCGTAATAAGGTTCAATAACCATTGCTCCGAAAAGATTTATCCGATATGCCAGTCCACTGCTGAAAACAGGGATTCTTTCACTGACAGAATGAGTAGTTAAGCTTAAAACAGGGTGACTTTCCTGGTTCCAACTCACACCTGCATCGATAAATAATGCCAACTCGCTAAATAAAATACCGGAAGAGATCATAGCCAGTTCTCGTGGTCCGGTAAAGGGAAC
The DNA here is from genome assembly GCF_050589785.1 of Carboxylicivirga caseinilyticus. NCBI lineage: Bacteria > Pseudomonadati > Bacteroidota > Bacteroidia > Marinilabiliales > Marinilabiliaceae > Carboxylicivirga > Carboxylicivirga caseinilyticus. The sequence goes on from NZ_JBNGOX010000030.1 coordinate 7,234, forward strand.
ACGCCACTCAACATTAGATACGAGCAGTCGGGTACCAATGAGTTGGTTTAAACTGATGGTGTTTCCATCTTCTGTTTCGTTGCCATAGAACTCGCCGGTATCATAACCTCTCACATACCACGGTGAACCCAGAAATAATTCAGTCATCCGATCGCTGTCAGAATCGTTTCCGTATCTTCCGTAGTGGTATATTCTGAAAGCCAGACTGTAAGGTTTGATAAAAAAATATTTTCTATAATCAACTAATAATGTTTGCATCTTCATATGATGCAGATAATGTTCTGCCTGTATTCGTAACCGCTTTCCTTCAACGGGTGAAGCCAATCCCATTTTTGCATTGTCAATTACAAAGGCAAAATCAAGGATAGCAGTTCCAAATCCCGATGGGGCTGGCATTTTTTCTTTCTCAGAAGCATAAAACTGGTTGTATGAACTCAGGTTTTTAAATTTCTCTATTCGATAATTATAAAGAGCATATGAAGCTCCTAACTCAAACCGTCGTGTTTTATTGATGGGAATAAAGGTGAAAACAGATACTTTATCCTCAAAAGTGCGTCTGAAGAGATAACTAAGGCTTTTACTGGTTGATCCGTCTTCGTTTTCAATAATATCATAAGTAAAACTGCCATATCGGTATGGAATATGTGATAAACTGGTACCAACCTTTATCCTTTTTTGCTGATTGATATAGGCAACCTGTCCGCCAAAGTCATATACCTCACCATTAATGCTTATTGCCGTGTAAAGCATGTTCTGTCCCAAAATATCACTAAACAGTGCTTCCATACTGCCGGCCATTCCGGCGCCAAACCTTCCTGCCATAACTCCTCCCTGGATATTGCCAAGGTAATCGAGTTTAAATTTTCTCTTTATCTGATCATTAAAGAAGCTATCAACAGAAAGGGTATAAGGTTGGCGATTAAAGTATAAGTTGGTTTCCACCTGCGATGGGATGGGAGAGAAAGGAACCAGGCGTGAGGAGGCCAGATTCATCTGTTTCTCTTGAACCTCTTTTTTATTTCGGTTGATAAACTTTGTGTTGGTTTTATAAATAGAAAACTCACCGTCCCAAAGCATGGTATAATATAAACATTGTCCTGATACGGCAAGAGCGGGAGAGTATTCTGTCATACCAATGATACCTGTTGGATATTCGGTAATTCTGAATATTTGATTATTGGTTGTATTCAGAAGGTACAAATTTCGCCGACCGTCAAAATCGGATAAAAAGAATACTTCATCAGGAGACCCTAACTCAACAGGATTCAGGTTTTTTGCTCCTTCAAAAGTGTTAAAAACCTTATGCTTGCCTTCCTTGTCTGTATAGGCAATATTGAAAAATCCCCTTGAATTGGGTATGTGTTTCTCCGAAGGCTCATCGGTGCTATAATAAATATGTTGTCCGTTTTTCGACCACGAAGGTTGCATGCAGGCAAATTTGTTATTAGTCAAATTGCGTAATTCTTTCGATTTAAGATGAAAGATGTATATGTCTGATTGAGCCTCTTTCAAGCCTGCAAAGGCAATCTCATCACCATCGGGCGACCATGCCGGCCAGTTAATATCATCCACCTCTTCGAAACTTATTTCATTGATAATTTGCTTTTTCTTTGTGTCAAAAACCATACAGGTGGCTTTACCTTTTGCAAATGCTATAAATGCAAAATACCGACTATCTGGCGACCAGCTTCCCGATGTTTCAAGATAATTAAGTGCATCAATCTCATCATGACTGGTGGCTGTATATAAACGCGACTCAACATCGCCGGTATTTGCATTGGCCAAAAATAAATCGATGGCATACAGATCTCTCTCCGATAAAAACACGATGTGTTTGCCATCAGGACTCACTGCAGGATTCAGATTGTAACGTCCGCTGTTTTTTTTGGATAATATTCGTTCTCCAATGATGGTAAAGGTTGAATCAATTGAAGCATTTATTAAATGATCCTTTATTGTTTTCTTCCACAACACCGATAGTGAATCGGTTGAAAGCATCAAAACGTCACCTATTGCTTTTTCGTAACCTTCTCTGGCAGTGGCTTTGAATAATCGGGGTACATATTGTTCTCCGAATTTATAAGAAATAAATGCCCAGAATGAATGACCGAAGCGGTATGGTGAGTAACGATAATCGTAGGTCATTTCTTTTAATGAAGGGAAATGATTATTTATCAATGCATCGCGCATCCATAAGTTTGTTTGGCTGTTAACACTACCTATTGAGAGGTATTCAGCCATTCCTTCCACCATCCACAAGGGGATATTGCCAATGGACATCAGACTTATCTCCGGGTCAACTTCCAGCATGTGATACTGAAAAGCATGTACCAGTTCATGCCCCATTACATGATCGGTCTGATGCTGGCTATAGGTTACAGGTAATACCACCCTATTTTTCATTCCTTCGGTTACACCTCCGGTGCCTACGTCAATGCGACTGCCAATTGCTGTGGTTTGCTGAAAATCGGCATGATTGGAATACAGGATAATTGGGTTTCTTGTATAAAAAGTGTCGATTAAAACCTGCTGATGATAGTAATACCATTTCTCTGCCAGTTCACCTAAGTCCTTAACTAATTCAGGATTTTTGAAGTAATGGTATAATTCAAAATGAGGTGTTTTAAAGAGTTGGTAGTTTAACTCTTTATAGGCTGGCTTATTTTGACCAAAATATTGTGCATATCCATTTATCATGAATACCAAAAGCATGGATGATATGATAAGCAATCTTTTCATTCACCTATTTTTAGTCGTCAGAAGAATTAATAATATACGACTATTTAAGATGAATGATGCAGAATTTTTTGATTTTAAGATTAATAGAAACAAAAAAAGCGGCCATTGGCCGCTCTGTATTATTATTTTTGAACTTTCTAACTTGCCTTAAGACGGGCAATGTTGGCACGTTCTATTTTCTTTTTAGCATAGTCGAGGTTAATGATTAGCTCTTTGTCTTTGCCTGAAGGTGCATTAAACATTGAATCAATCATGATCGTTTCGCAAATGGAGCGTAATCCTCGTGCACCTAATTTAAATTCTACTGCCTTGTCAACGATATAGTCCAGAACTTCATCTGAAAATACCAACTTAATCTTATCAATTTCAAACAGCTTCTCGTACTGTTTGATTATCGAATTTTTAGGTTCGGTAAGAATACGTCTTAGAATATCACGGTTTAAAGGTTGCAGATAAGTTAATACAGGTAAACGACCAATAATCTCAGGAATCAAACCAAATGACTTCAAATCCTGTGGAGCGATGTATTGCAGCAGGTTATCTTTATCAATCTTCTCGTTTGATTTACTGGCTGTATATCCAACCACCTTTGTATTTAAGCGCTGTCCTATTTTGCGGGTAATACCATCAAAGGCACCACCACATACAAACAGAATGTTTTTAGTATCAACCGGAATCATTTTTTGTTCAGGATGCTTACGACCGCCTTGAGGTGGAACATTAACAATTGAACCTTCCAGTAATTTTAAAAGACCTTGTTGCACACCTTCTCCGGATACATCGCGTGTGATTGATGGATTATCGCTTTTACGGGCAATTTTGTCGATCTCATCAATAAATACAATACCTTTTTCCGCTGCTTCCACATTGTAATCGGCTGCCTGCAATAAACGAGTTAAGATACTTTCAATATCTTCCCCAACATAACCGGCCTCAGTAAGTACAGTTGCATCAACAATGGTGAACGGAACATGCAACATACGGGCAATAGTGCGGGCAAGTAAAGTCTTACCAGTTCCTGTTTCACCAACCAGAATGATATTAGATTTTTCAATCTCTACCTCATCGTTGGTGTTTTTTTGCATCAAACGCTTGTAGTGATTGTATACTGCAACGGAAAGATACTTCTTCGCTTCATCCTGTCCGATCACATACTGATCAAGAAATTTTTTTATTTCAAGCGGTTTGAGAAGAGTGATCTCATCAACGTTAAATGAGTTTTTCTTCTTGAACTCTTCATCCAGAATTGAATGAGCCTGTTCGATACAATTATCACAAATATGTCCTGAAACTCCAGCAATTAACAGGTTTGTATCTTTTCTTTCTCTACCACAAAAAGAACACTTATCCATACAGTTGTTTTAAACACGAATGCAGAGTCAACCTCAAAGGCTGATTCTGCATCGCTATATTTTAAGTCAATATTTACTTAGGATTACGAACCAATACTTCATCAATCATTCCGTATTCTTTCGCTTCCTCAGCTGTCATCCAATAATCACGGTCAGAATCTTTTTCAACCTTTTTGTAGGTATTACCCGAGTGATCGGCGATAATGGTATACAATTCTTTCTTCAGCTTTAAAATTTCTCTTGCAGTAATTTCAATATCCGAAGCCTGTCCTTGTGCACCTCCCATTGGCTGATGAATCATTACTCGTGAATGCTTCAGTGCAGAGCGTTTCCCCTTGGTTCCTGCTGTCAATAATACAGCTCCCATTGATGCTGCCATACCTGTACAAATGGTAGCTACATCTGATGAGATATATTGCATGGTATCGTAAATACCTAAACCGGCATGTACCGAACCTCCAGGTGTGTTAAAATAGATAGAGATGTCCTTTGAAGGATCAGCTGACTCTAAATACAGTAACTGTGCCTGAATAACATTGGCCACATAATCATCAATAGGTAAGCCAAGAAAAATAATGCGGTCCATCATCAAACGTGAGAAAACGTCCATGCTGGCCACATTTAACTGACGCTCTTCAATAATAGTTGGTGAAATGTAACTATTTGTAATTGAAGTATATTGGTCAAGAACCAGGCTGTTTATACCTAAATGCTTTGTAGCGTATTTTTTAAAATCTTTTGGATCAATCATCTTCAAAAATTTTTATTTGATATGCTAAATTAGTAATTAAACAGCCCGATCGGCATGTCTGTTCTATTATTTTTCGAATAATTTATTAAAATCTTCTCTTGAGATTTCTTTATCTTCGATTTTAACTGACTCTTTGATGAAGTCCATCACCTTGTCATTGATAGCTCCTTCAGCCATTTGACGACGTTGTTCTTCTTTCTGAATCATTTCTTTAGCATAGTTCTCTAGGTGCTCATCAGGCACATTGTTCAAACCATACTGCATAAACTGAATACGAGCTGATTTTTTTGCGTATTCAACTACGTCAGCTTCTTCAATTTTAATTTCATTAGCTTTAATAATTGAATTACGGATCAACTGCCATTTCAGATCCTCTAAGAAACGAGGCATTTCATTCTCCAAAGTTTGCTCATCCAACTGCTCGTTTTCACGATTAGTAGCTAACAACCATCTCTTTAAAAATGCTTCAGGAAACTCAACGTCAACTTTACTCATTAATTTTTCTTTGGCATCAACAGTGAAACGATAATCAGTTTCCATAGCCAACATATTAGCAAAGTCACTTTTAACTTTTTCTTTGAATTCTTCTTCTGTTTTTACTTCACCTTCACCGAAAGCTTTGTCAAACAATTCCTGATTCATTTCAGGTTGTTTAAACTCTGTTACTTCTGTAATGGTAAATTGAAAATCACTTGTCAATGTCTCAGCAGCTTCCTTTTCAATTCCTAACATGTAAGTAATCTCAGTTTCGTTAGGGAAAGCTTTTTTAGGATTGAAAGTGATTACATCACCTGCTTTAGCTCCAACTAATTTTGCTTTTTCTGCATCGTCTTTGATGATTTGTAGTGAGATAACAGCATTTTCTTTAGTTATGCCTTCTTCAACTACTTCACCATTTTCGTTTAATTCAGCAAAGCTACCTTTCACCATTGATTTCTCGGTTACTTCATCAACTTTTTCAGTTGTACCGAAACGACCTGCGATAGAATCAACTTGGGTAGCAAGCATCTCGTCAGTTATCTCAATGCTATATAGTGGTAATTTTTCACGCTTGGTTAATTTCACTTCCACCTCTGGAGCAATGGCTACATCAAATGCAAACTCGAAGCTGTCAGCAGTATCAAAGTCAATTAACTCTTGTGATTCAGATGGAAGTGGTTCGCCCAACAAATCTAAGTTGTTTTCAACAATGTATTGGTGAATGCTTTCTGATACAAGTTTGTTAACCTCATCAGCAATAACAGCTTTACCATACATTTTTTTTACCACTCCGGCAGGTACCTTACCCGGACGGAAACCAGGCATATTCACGCGCTTACGATAATCTTTCAAGACATCGTCCACCTTTTTTGCATAGTCCTCTTTCTCAACAGTTAGTTTAATAACCGCGTTTAATGCATCAATGTTTTCCTTTGAAATGTTCATCTGCTTTGATTTAAAGTGAACTCACCTCTTCTATAAAAGCGAATTTGTATCCGAGGGAAAGAAATATTAAAAATTACAATTTGTTTTAACTAAAAAAAACCGCCTCATCGTCGATTTGACTCGATCTATGAGGCGGTATTCTGTGCGGATGAAGGGACTCGAACCCCCACGCCTCTCGGCACTAGATCCTAAGTCTAGCGCGGCTACCAATTACGCCACATCCGCATTTTCGTGTTTCGCGGTGCAAAGATAATAGCTTTTTTATTACCGCAAAATATTTTTTTCAAAAAAAATCTACTTGGCAAAGTCGCGACGCTTCAGCTCAAAGTCATCACCAAGGTACAGACGTTTCACATCTTCGTCTAAGGCAAGGTCTTCCGCTGTTCCGGCTTTTAAAATTTTACCTTCGAATAATAAATAGGCCCTGTCGCAAATCGCTAAAGTTTCATGAACATTATGGTCTGTGATAAGGATTCCAATGTTTTTAAATTTAAGTTTTGCAACAATTTCCTGGATATCTCTCACCGCAATTGGATCGACACCTGCAAAAGGTTCGTCGAGCAAGATAAATTTGGGGTTAATGGCCAATGCACGGGCAATCTCTGTTCTACGGCGCTCTCCTCCTGATAACTGAATGCCCTGACTTTTTCTGATGTGGGTTAATGAGAATTCCTCAAGCAATTCTTCCATTCGTTCTTTCTGATATTGCTTACTGTAATTGGTCATTTCCAATACCGATCTGATATTATCCTCAACACTTAGCTTACGAAATACACTGGCCTCCTGTGCCAGATAGCCAATGCCTTTTTGTGCTCTTCTGAAAACAGCATCGTTAGTTATTTCTTCATCATTCAGGTAGATCTTACCACTATTTGGTTTAATAAGACCTACAGTCATATAGAAGGTAGTTGTTTTACCCGCACCGTTAGGGCCAAGCAATCCAACAATCTCGCCCTGTTCCAAACTAACCGAAACTCCCTTTACTACAGTTCGGTTCTTATATTTCTTAATGAGGTTATCGGTATGAAGCTTTAATTTCTCTTCCATGTTGCATTAATTATTTGCCATTTGTTTTGCTCGCTTGGCTTCAATTCTTCGGGCTATCACAATCCCTGACTCGTACAATATAATCAAAGGAATACATACTAACAATTGACTGATCACATCCGGAGGAGTTATCACGGCAGCTAAGATCAAAGCCAGTACAATTGAGTGTTTCCTGTATTTTCGCAAAAACTCAGAGCTTACAATTCCTACTTTAGCAAGGAAATATATGAAGATGGGTAATTCAAAAATAATACCTCCGGCCAATACGATTGATGTAATGGTACCTATATATGAACCCAGATTAACAATGTTCTCAACTTTTTCACTTACTTGGTAGGTTCCCAGAAAATGAACCGACAGAGGACATATTATATAGTAAGCGAATAATATTCCAACAGTGAAAAGGATTGAAGTAAAGAAAATTGCTCCTCTTGAATGCTTAACTTCTTTAGAATACAATGCAGGCTTAATAAAACGCCAGAATTCCCAAAATACATAAGGAAAGGCTACAACAATACCGGCAACAAAAGAAACCCAGATGTGAGTTGTAAACTGACCTGACATTTTGATATTCTGAAAACTTAGCGGTTCCTGGTTGATGCAAAGTAATGGCATATCCAATTCGGTGGATAACCAACACAAAAGCCTGTTAGTAAAGAAATCAGGATCGGATGGGGCTAATATAACGGTGTCAAACACAAAGCCTTTGAATATAAAGGCCAGCACAGCGAAAATGAAAACACCAGCAAAAGCCCTTACCAGATGCCAACGAAGCACCTCCAAATGGTCCAGAAACGACATTTCACCGGAAGAATTATTGCTCATCTCTTTTAAGATTGAATTTTTATTGATTCAGCGCCGACAAATTTAGTTATTCAAATTGTTAAAAATACTTAAACGAATTAGTCAGGATTACTATAATCATGCGCATTGCGAAGATAATATTCACAATCTGTTTTGCAAACTTCTTGTTATTGAGAAAGATTATGCATAACTTCAATTTATAAGATTTTATTTAGCTAATTATTAATTGATTAATAGTGCAATTGGTAAACTGGCTTCTAAACTAAAGACATTAAACAAAACATACCTTCGAATTGATATTGACAAAACTGTTTCATTATCTTTCTAATAGGTTGAACAATTATTTAAGATAGATTAAGATTTCAGGGTTGATAAAAACACGGATTTTAAATCTTTAAAAGTTATTTTTGTTTAAAGTCTTGAATTGAGGAAAACATTTCGGGCGGGAACTACCGCCGGAAAGAAATTTAAAAATTGTTATGGCAAAGCAGGTTGATCTAAATGCTCAGTTAAAAAAGCATTTTGGGTTTGATACCTTTAAAGGGAATCAAGAGGACGTCATTAACAATGTATTAAAGGGAAATGATACATTTGTTTTGATGCCAACAGGAGGAGGTAAATCTCTGTGTTACCAACTTCCGGCACTCATTCTACCCGGAACGGCAATTATTATATCGCCATTGATTGCTTTGATGAAGAATCAGGTTGATGCAATGAGAAACTTCAGTGAAGATAACGGTATTGCACACTTTTTAAATTCGTCACTTACCAAAACTGCAATAAATCAGGTTAAAGAAGATATTCTTCAGGGCAAAACCAAGTTGTTATATGTAGCTCCCGAATCATTGACAAAAGAAGAAAATATTGAGTTTCTGAAGCAGATTGATATTTCGTTCTATGCGGTTGATGAAGCCCATTGTATCTCAGAATGGGGTCATGATTTCCGACCTGAATATAGACGTATTCGTCCAATTATAAGTGAAATAGGCAACTCGCCACTTATGGCTCTGACAGCTACTGCAACACCTAAGGTGCAGAATGATATTCAGAAAAACCTGGGTATGCTTGATGCGATGGTTTTCAAATCATCCTTTAACAGACCCAATCTGTATTATGAGGTGAGACCTAAACTTCATCCATCAAAAGAAATTATTAAGATTCTGAAGAATAATGTTGGAAAGTCGGCCATTATCTATTGTTTAAGCAGGAAGAAGGTGGAAGAACTGGCTGAGACATTAGTTGTTAATGGTATAAAAGCGCTTGCGTATCATGCCGGAATGGATGCTTCAACCAGGGCTAAGAATCAGGATATGTTTTTGATGGAGGAAACGGATGTAATAGTTGCGACTATTGCTTTTGGAATGGGTATCGACAAACCCGATGTACGGATTGTGATGCACTATGATATTCCTAAAAGTCTGGAAGGTTATTACCAGGAAACAGGTCGTGCCGGACGTGATGGAGGTGAAGGAAGGTGTATTGCATTTTACAGCTATAAGGATATTCAGAAGCTGGAGAAATTTATGCAGGGAAAACCACTGGCAGAGCAGGAAATTGGTAAACAGTTATTGCTCGAAACAGTTTCTTATGCCGAATCATCTATCTGTCGTCGAAAAACACTCCTTCATTATTTTGGTGAGAAGTATCACGAAGAAAACTGTGAGACCTGTGATAATTGTGTCAATCCTAAAGAGGAGTTTGAGGCTAAAGACAGTGTTGTAAAAGTTCTGAATACCATTGTTGAATTTAAAGAACGCTTTAAATCAGATCATATTATTAATATACTGATTGGAAATAATAATACAGCCGTAAAATCATATAAACACAACGAACATTCTTTGTTTGGTTCTGGTGATGAATTTGATGACAAGCACTGGAATGCTGTTATTCGACAATCGTTGGTGCGTGGTTTTATCATAAAAGATATCGAGACTTACGGTCTGTTACATGTGAGTAAAAAAGGTCATGAGTTTCTGAAAAGTCCGGAATCAATCATGATGACAAAAGATCATGATTTTGATACCATTGAAGAAGAAACCAATACAGGTGGAACAGCAGCCGTTGATGATGCGTTGTTCTCAATGCTGAAGGATTTGAGAAAAAAGATCTCAAAGAAATTGAATCTTCCTCCTTTTGTCATCTTTCAGGATCCTTCATTGGAAGCAATGTCGACCTATTATCCGGTAAGTATTGAAGAATTACAGAATATTCCGGGTGTAGGAACCGGTAAGGCTAATCGATTTGGTAAAGACTTTGTAAAACTGATTGCCGACCATGTTGATGAAAACGAAATTGATCGTCCAATGGATATGGTGGTAAAATCGGTTGCTAACAAATCGAAAATGAAGATTAGCATTATTCAAAGTATCGACCGCCAAATGCCACTTGACGAAATTGCCTCGTCAAAGGGTATGGAGATGGATGAATTAATTAAGGAATTAGAATCAATTGTTTATTCAGGAACCCGTGTCAATATCGATTACTACATTGATCAGGTAATGGACGAAGACATTAGCGATGATATATTTTACTACTTTAAAGAAGAGGCTGAAACAGATGAAATAGATGCGGCTCTTGAGGAATTAGGTGAAGACGCATATTCGGAAGAGAATATTCGATTAGTGCGAATAAAATTTATTTCTGAAGTTGGAAATTAATATATTTGAATGCTTCATAAAATTATTAGGATGAATTTGCGGTGCGAATTTTCCTAATAATTTGAAATCATACATAACGCATAGTCACAAAGCATATTAATCCAAATCTATCCGTGTGATTATGTAAATACTCTTTGAGTCTGTGCAATAATTTAGAATTATTAACAAAGCAATTCTAACAATTTGTTATTAAAAGCTGCAATATTTATTTAAATTTGCAGCTCATTCATAACTTAAATCGTGTACCAATTATGAAAGATGATGTGCTTTTAAAGCAAAAACCCAGCAAGAAGGATAGGAAGGACATGATACAATACATCAACCTTCAGTTAGCATCGTTGGGGCAGCCCTTGTTTTACGACGAATCTGACGCTAAAACAAAATTCTCCAACGCCAAGTTTCTATCACTTACTGAAGGGCTTATCAACAGTTTTAGAGAAAAATCACGTTTGTTATCAGACCACCTTTCCCCTGTTGATACACGCATTCAGAATTTTCTTGATTCTTATCTGGCAGATGTCGAGTTTGATAATTCATTCCGACTACCAAACAAAACATTTGTATTAAACCAAAAAGGTTTGGCTCGCGAGGTGAGTTTACCTCCTAACAAAAATAGTTTTGAAAGTGAATTGGTTAAATCATACCGTGTAAAACAAGGTATCTTAAATAATCCGTTCAATGATAAAAGAACCACAAAAGGTACTTTTCATATTGTAGAAGGAGGATTGCCTGTTCCACTTGATAAAAAAGAAGTGCCAAAAATAGCTTTTGCACACATGTTGCATGCAGCTATGAATCCTTCAGAGGAGATGAATGTCCTGCCTTTTACAGCAATGCAGGAAGACAAAGCCAAAATAATGGTTTCTCTTTTGCTTCGTCCGGTTGTGTGCCCCGAAGTTAAAGGTGTAATCAGCGAAAAAAGTATGGAAGTACGCTTTTTCGCTCCTGGTAGTTTGGTGAGTAATCTTGATTTTGTTGAAAATATCTTCGGAAACGCAGGTGACCACAACTTAGCAGAAAATGACTCAGCTTTAGATATTGAACACTGGACAGGTACTACAGGATGTATCATTCTTGCACCTCAGTTAACGAAGCTGAAGAAAAAAGATATGGGTCTTCCACACTACGATGACGCTACAGAAAGACAGCGTAAAGATGGAATGTGTTGGAAAGATGCCGATGAATTATATAACGAAGGAGGTGCTTTTAAAGTAACTTGTCGTGATGAACGTGGAGTTGTTGTAACGCTTATTGCAGATAACTACTACGGATATTCTAAAAAGGAAATTAAAACCCAGATTGGTTATTCTGCCAATATTTATGGTTTGGTAGAAGAAGAGCATGCGGGTGGTGCCATTGCTTTTCCTCGTGGGATCATGGGTGAAAGTGTTTATGGAGAATTATTCTCATCCAAATTAGGCCGGACTTATACATTCGAAGAGGCAAAAGCATTATTAGGCGATCGCATTGAGGTTAACACCGAAATGAACTATGCGATTGATAAAAAATATCAGGATATTATCTACATACCTGAAAATGCTGATATTGATATTAATGCCAATAAAGTAAGTTGGGAATATAACGGAAAAGAGCAAAAGTTGAAATTGTCACCGGATAAATTTTATATCCATCCTTCAGGAAACAAATTTCAATTAGCAAAACATCCGGCTCAACCTTTGTGGAGAATTATCAATACTGCTCCTGAAGGTATGTTCTGTCATAAACCATGTACTGTATCAGGTGGTGGTAAATCAGAAATCTCTAAATCAATGCAGAATGCCATTAAATATGGTACCTACAATATCGTTGATTTGGAAGAAGATTTTAAATTGGCCGACATGGTTATCGACTATGATTATTCGACCCGTTGGAAGGATATCAGACCTGATGCCAGTCCGTCTCGTCCATTATTAAGCCCTAAGCGTACATTGGGTTCTGCTGTTAAATTGTTAACTCCATCAGATCAATATAATGATGAATACAATAAATGGTTGACAGAGATTCCTGATCACATTCGTTCATTGGTACTGTTTCTTAAGAGATTGTACCGTAATGATCGTGAGCAAGGAAACTGGAAAGATTATATGTCAGTAGAGTTTATCAATGGCCGTAAAGGAACAACTTTATTGTACAAGCATAATAATGTATTAGCCAGCTATGTTCGTATTGGATTTGATCAGGAAGGAAACTGGTTATTACATAAATTGAGATCTGACTTTGTGCCTAGTCACAAGATACAGATGGAAGATGATATCTCTGCCTCAATTACATTGCCATCAAAGAGTCTGAAAGATTTGAATCCGGAGTATTCAAACAAGAGTTTGAAAATGGTAGCCAACTGTGAGGCTCATCTTTTCCAACGTCCTGATGAGGCAATTCACAGAGGTTATGATGTTGAAGCTGAAGCAGATATTGTTCAGGCCAACACGTTTCTAACCAATTATGAACCTTTAACTTATGAGGATGCGAAAGACTTATTAGAGGATGCGATTAGTTTTGAGCAATATACTCAGCCTGTTAAAGATCTGATTAAAGAGGTAGTTGAGTCTGGGAAAGATGGTTATTTTGTGGTTCCTTCACATCCTCGTATTGTAGATGGTGAGCCAACAAAAAATCCTCGTTACCTGCAAAGGAATATCTATACTGAGGAAACATTGGATAGCTATATGGCTGAAATAGGAATTCGTATGCATCGCAAGATCAAGAACGAAGATCCGGTTATTTATCCTGTAAATGCTGTGCTTCCGGGTAGACGAAACAATCCGGCTGATCGTGCAGCAGGAATCAGACCTTTGGCTGTTTACAATCCAATTCACTACCAGGAGCTTCCTGAGTTGTTTATGGATTTCATCTGTAGCTTAACAGGTAAATCTCCTTCAACTACAGGAGCTGGATCAGAAGGTGCATTGACAAAAGGTCCGTTTAACATGTTGGTTCCAACATCTGACCTTAATAATGCATTGCTTTCTTATATTCTTACCGAATATCAGGGCTTCAGCTCTGCAGCAGGTTATGTGGGTGGCGAAAACAGATTTGACCATGACATCAGTATCCTGATTCCTGAAATCTGGGCACGTTTGGTACCGGAAGACAGAGATCCTAAGACACTGATTGAAAATAAATGTCTTGAGAAACTGGAAGATTTCGAATACAATGGCGAGAAAGTATACGCAAGCCGTTTAGGTTACCGTATTACCAAAAACTTTGCTTTCCGTTGTATGAACCGTTTGTTCGATGAACCTCTGGCTGTATTTAACGAGCATATGTTGAAACCAGAGAAGCAAAATATGGAAGATTTTGTGGATGGTATCAATAATATTGTTGAGGCTCAGAAGAAGGTTGCTCTAAGTTATTTTGAAGATGGAAGTGTTGATGGAGCCATTCCTCCGTTGAAGATTTTGCTTCACATTATGGCTTATGGCGAATATGAAGGAAAAGATATCAGTGATCCTGAATTGAGAAAGTATTTCGAACGTGATTATGTAATCAATAGTGATTGGTATAAAGCTCGTTTGAAGCACAAACAAGAGAAGGATGTGAAGTTCCATGCTGATCAGATTGCTTATCTTGAAGCTTTCAAAGCTAATCCGGATAACAGTGCAATCATAGACGAAATGGATATTGAAACCCGTTTGAAACGTGCAAAAGAATTATTGGCACATGCATCATCTGATGCTTACCTTTCAGAATTGGAAGGAACTATTGGAGCTGATATTTTGTATACGAAATAATTTACAATTGTTGAATAAAAACGAAGGCTACTCATTTTGAGTGGCCTTTTGTTTTTTAAAGGGGTAATGAAATTCGAACGGTTGTGCCCATGCCCAATTCAGATTCAAAGAGTAACTGACCATTGTGTTCCTCAATAATCTTTTGAGTTATTGATAATCCTAAACCTGTTCCTTCACCCGATGGTTTGGTTGTGAAGAATGGCTCTGTTAATCGGTTAATATCCTCAGGGCTTATGCCTTTACCGCTATCAATAAAAACAAGCTGAACGTTATCATTATCAACTAATGTTTTAATAATAATCTTACCTTCTTTAGTAATAGCCTGAGCGGCATTATTTAGAATGTTGATTATAACCTGGTGCAGTTGCCCTTCGTTACCCGAAATAATAATAGGCTCATAATAGAATTGTCTTTCAATTTCAATTCTATGTTTTATTTTATTCGAAAGGATATTTAAACAGTTATCAATGATAGTATGAATATTGAAATGTTCTGTTTTCTCATTTTTTTGTCTGCTGAATTGATTTAAACTGGCTACAATATCTGCCGATCGGCTTACACCTTCATTAATTGAATTCAGAAGAATGTTAATTTCTTCAGGTATGTCATTGTAATTGTCTTCAAAATAGGCTTCTAAACCTAATGAGCCGGCCTGTATGTATTGTAAAGGACTGTTTACTTCGTGGGCTATGCCTGCTGACAAAACACCTAAGGTTGCCATTTTCTCCGACCTTAACAGTTTTTCATGAGCACTCTTTAACTCTTCAAGAGTCGTTCTTAATTCCTCTTTTTGGTAAATCAGATCCCCGTTGATTCTCGTTAGTTCATCATTTGCCCGGTGCAAGGCAACAGTTCTTTCTTGTACTAAATCTTCCAGGCGGTTTCTGTAATTATCTAACTGTATTTGTATTTTTTTCTTTTCATCAATATCTCTAACAACAGCCAATAATTTGTTTTGACCAAGAATTCTGGCTTTTTTCATTGATACCTCTATCCAGAATGTTTCCCCATTTCTTTTGGTTGAAAGCCATTCGAAAACGGTACTTCCGTGTTCTATTACTTCCGTGAAATATTTTTTAACTTCCTCATAACCATATCCTTCTTTATTCTTATTCAGTTCTTTCCATTCTATAAACTGTATCTCTTCCCTTATATAACCATACATCTCTAGCATGGCATCGTTTACATCTTCAATATTTCCCTGGTAGTCCATTTTGAAGATAGCATCGGTTGATGAATTAAATATCTCGCGATAACTCTGTTCGCTAAATGTCAGGCTTCTGTTTTTTTGTTTCAGGTCTTGAAGCAGACGAAAAAAGGAAGTATTAAATTGCGTAAGGATAATTAAAATAGAAATGGACACAAATCCTAAAATCAAAAGGGCCAGAATCCATGTCTGTATATGAGAGTATCGTTCAAGGTCGATATCTCTTACGGAGAGATAACCACTAACGTGTAACAGACCCAATAAAACGATGGCGGCAATGGTACTTAAAAAGATAATAACAGAATGTTTAAGGCTAAATGCCATGGTTGAAAAGAAGGGTACCATGATAATCAATGGCAGATACTCTGAATAAATTCCTAGCCAGGCAACATGAAGTATAACAACTGTTATCAGTGCAAATATCAGAATGGACGATTTAATTTTCAGGCTGAGCCTTTTCCTAAATATGGCTACTGATATTGCAAGAGATAACGTAAATGTATTTACTATGTAATTCAGTTTATTAAAATAGTTTGGCACATCGCTAAAGCTAAGCGCAAAAGCGGTAGCATACATCAATCCCCCAACAACCAATGAAATGTTTACAATTCGGTTTTTAAGAGAATCAATCCCGATATTTGATTCTTGTCTCCCCATTTGGTATATCTTCCAACTCCCCCAAAATGCTTTCTGATAATACAGAATAGCATTAGTTATTTAATAATACCTGTTGTTATTTTCCCTTACTAAACACAAAGTTAGTTATTTTGATTCAAACAGTAATCAACTAACTATATATCAACAGTCAGAATTCGATACGTGCGCCACTATTAAAGGTTATAACCTTATGATGAAAAAATTGTTCAAATAATGTAATGGCCTCATCACCTGTGCAGTGATTCAAACCCCATTGATCAACGCGAATGGTTTTTAATCCTTCAATTACATTTTTGATTTCTTCTTCTGATCTTCCGTTTAAGTGTAATCCGCCACCTATAAAACTATATTGATCAATGCCTAGTTGAGATTTAATGGTTTCAGTAATATTTACAATGCCGTTGTGTGCACAACCGCTTAATAAAGCCGTGTGGTCATTTTCTTTTGCAACCACCACCACTTCATCTTCGAACGGATCAGGCATATACTCATTTTCATTTTTATATACCAAGCGCTGGTTTAATATGGGGGTTTGTCCTGCGCTGGTTAAGTTGGTAACTACCCAGAAATCAGTAAATAGTTCCACTGTTTTGTCAATAAATTGAATGCGATCAGCAAAAGTCTTCCATTCTTCTTTCCAGGGAATTCCATTTGACTTAATCATATTGGCTGACCGTGAGAATCGCTCTTTAAAAGCATCGGTATGCATTATTACCTTTGCTTTTGAATTGATTTTTAAGAAGGAGGGCAAGCCGCCGGTATGATCATAATGGCCATGACTAAGAATGACGTAATCAATGTTTTTTAAATCAATTCCTAAAGCGTGAGCATTGTGAATAAACTTATCAGACTGACCTACATCAAACAGCACAGCTTTGTTATTCACTTCCAGATAGGTTGATAATCCGTGTTCGCAGAGGATCTGTTGATCGTGACTTTTGTTTTCGAT
This sequence comes from Carboxylicivirga caseinilyticus, assembly GCF_050589785.1. Taxonomy (NCBI): domain Bacteria; kingdom Pseudomonadati; phylum Bacteroidota; class Bacteroidia; order Marinilabiliales; family Marinilabiliaceae; genus Carboxylicivirga; species Carboxylicivirga caseinilyticus. Next base: position 24,553 of record NZ_JBNGOX010000030.1, read on the forward strand.
GACATTTATTATTTTCACTACCTTTCAATTCAATTTTAGAGATAAATCAAGAACTAAATTATGAAGAAATTACTAGCATTAACCCTTTTTGTATTTTTAATTAGCCTTTCGTACGGGCAAAATTCATTGTTGTGGGAGATTAGTGGGAATGGACTTGAAAAACCTTCGTATCTTTTTGGTACTATTCATGTTATTTGTCCCGATGATTTTTTTATGCCGGAGCAGACATCCGAAAAGCTGAACAGCTGTGAGCAACTGATGCTGGAGATGGATATAACTGATCCTACCGTATTGCAAACAGTTCAGCAAGGAATGATGAATCCCCAGATGAAGAATATAAAGAGTGACCTATCGGAAGAAGATCAGGAATTACTTAATAAAGTACTTACTCAAACCCTGGGTGTTGGAATTGATCAGCTGGGAATACTTAAGCCCTGGGCTTTATCAACCATGTTAAGTGTAAAGCTGGCATTAAATTGCGAACAACCTGCTCAATATGAGATGGAGTTTTCTAAAATGGCCGGTGAAGCCAAACTTCCTGTTGTGAGCCTTGAAACCGCCACAGAGCAAATAGCCATTTTTGAAAATATACCCTACGAAAAACAGCTTGAACTACTAATGGATGGTATTATAAATAAGGATGAAGACAAGGCTTTATTTGTTGAGATGGTAGCAGTTTATAAAAAGCAAGATATTAATGCTCTGTACCAATATATTCTGGAAGAAGGTGAGATGGAGGACTTTAGTGAATTTTTGCTGGATAACAGAAATGTGAAATGGGTGCCTGTTATTGCAAAAACAATCAATGCCAAACCAAGTTTTATAGCTGTGGGTGCCGGGCATCTTGCAGGAGAGAATGGACTGATAAAACTTCTAAGAAAAGAAGGATACAAGGTTGAACCTGTTCAATAAATATGAAAAAGCGGAAGACCGGTCTTCCGCTTTATTAAAGTAATCAGAGCTATGTTAAGGCTCAACATAGTGTTGTTAATCTTCCGAAGCAACTACTCTAATAGAGCTTAGCAACTTCATGTCATTTATATTAGTATAGTCGTATTGATAAAAGCCATCTTCTCCAATGGTGAGTAAAATATCGCCCAGTGGAATCACATCAAAAGCATGGATATCATTAAACTGCTTTAGCTGATTGGAAATATCCATTTGTTCGGGCAATGATGCATCAAACACGCGTAAACCGTCATCACCGTCACATACAAATAAGTAATCACCATCAATGCCTAATCCATGCGGATTTGTTAGTACTACAGAATTTTTAAGCAATGGTGTTTCTATATTCCTTATATCAATAACATCCAACTGATTGGTGTTGCCTCCGCAAAAGTTATTTGCACGAAGGGTAACAAAAGCATACTCGTCGTTTACCACAACCGGATCGCAGGCTGTTATGTGGCTGTAACCTGATATATATTCAGGTACTTCAGGATTGCTAAGACTAAAAATCTGCATTCCACTTTGTCCACCAATAAACAACTTATCGTTTTTGATAAATAATGTTTCCGCATTGTTATTGGTATAAAAACCATTTTTTGAGATTGGTGTATCCGGTGATGTTATGTCGAAAACATCAACATACCACCCTTGCTGAATCACGTATAAATAATTCTGATACAACATAAAACGGGCAAGCGATCCAGCTGTTCCTTGTGTGTCTGAACTTTGACCCGATGCTTCAGCTCCAGCCGAATTAAACATGGCATAATCGGCTGTATAAAGGATGTCGTAATAAATGGGGTAATCATTTTCAATTACTTCTTCGCGCACTTCTTTAACAGTCCAATCAACCACTACCCCTTTTGAGTAGTCAATTGAACCTACCCTGTAATCATTCTTTGTTTCAGGTACTGTGTAATTAAAAACACTTTTTATCCGATGTTTTTCAACTGGATTATCGAGAGTTGAAATATCAATAGCCACCAAATCAATATAACTGTCGGCATAAAGCAAATCACCTTTGATAGCAATATCTACATTACCAGGTATTTCAATAAATGTTTTATAAACAGGAGTCTCTGGGTTTGAATTGTCATAAACATGTACGCCCTTCATCAATTCATTGATAAAAATGAAATTGTCTTTAAAATAAATCTTACCCGGCACTTCCAATGGTTGCTCATCAGTTTCTTTGATGCTTTTCCGCAAATCTTCGTACGACATGTAAACAGGTTCGTTTACCAGATATTCTTCATAGGTTTTATCCTGGCATCCACTCAGTGCGATAAGCGATATCAGAAATAAAATGTAGCTGTACTTGATATTCATAGTCAGGTTTTAAATCAGTTTATTATTAGATGGCATTTTATGGTAAAGGTTGCTTTTGAATAAAAATTCCGAAAGGACTATGTATCTTTAAAGCCATAAATGCATTCTTTAATGAGTTCACAAAACCGCTTTGCTGATATTATCCTGCCGGTACCCTTACCCAGGCTCTTCACCTATAGTATTCCTGATGAAATGAATTCTATGGTTGAAGTTGGTAAACGCGTGGTGGTATCATTTGGTAAGAAGAAATCGTATTCGGGTATTGTTTATAAGATCCACAGTGATGAACCCAAAGAGTACGAAACAAAACCCATTGTTAGTCTGCTTGATTCGGAACCCATTGTCAATAAAGAACAACTCCGGTTCTGGGAATGGCTGGCCGAATATTATCAGTGTACCTTAGGTGAGATTTACAAAGCAGCACTTCCTTCGGGGTTGAAGATGGAGAGTGAAACCAATGTAATTTACAATGCCGAGTTTGTAGCTGAGAAACCACTTACGGCTAACGAAGACAAGATTCTTGATATCGTATCTGCTAAAAAAGTTTGCACTATCAATGAGTTGAATCAATTGAGCGGGTTAAAGAATTGTCTGCCAATTATAAAACGTCTGCTTGAATTCAATGCCTTATTTGTAAACGAAAAATTAAAAGAAAGCTACAAAGCCAAAACAGAGAGAGTGCTGTCGTTGCATCACTCACGCCGGGATGAGCAAAGCATGCATTTGGCTTTTGATAATTTATCACGTGCTCCCAAACAACTCGAATTACTGATGTCGTTTCTTTCGCTCTGTGGAGGGATGAATAAAGCCAATAATGGTGCGGTTGTTACCCGCCAGGAGTTATTGAAGAAGAATAATGCATCTCCTGCTGTGCTAAAGGAACTCATCAACAAAAATATACTGGAGGAAACAGAGCGGAGCATCGACCGTTTAGATCTTTCAGAAAAAGAGAAGCATGAAGCACATCCTTTAAATGATGCCCAGGTCGAGGCTCATGAGCAAATTAGAAGAGCATTTGAAGAAAAGGATGTATGTCTGCTGCATGGAGTTACATCGGGTGGTAAAACCGAAATTTATATTCACCTTATAGAGGAACAGCTTCAAAAAGGCAAACAGGTTTTATATCTGCTTCCTGAGATAGCACTGACAACCCAGATTACAACACGACTAAAGAAGCATTTTGGCAATCTGTTGGGTATTTACCACAGTAAGTTTGCCGATGCCGAAAGGGTTGAGGTATGGCATAACCTTTTGGAACAAAAAAATTATCAGATCATACTTGGTGTTCGTTCATCCATATTCTTGCCATTCAAAAATCTTGGGCTAATCATTGTTGACGAAGAACACGAAAATACATACAAGCAGTTCGATCCTGCTCCGCGTTACCATGCCCGGGATGCAGCTATCGTGTTGGCAAGTTTGTTTGGAGCTAAAACCTTATTAGGAACAGCTACACCTTCACTTGAATCGTATTACAATGCGCAAAAAGGTAAATTTGCACTGGTTGAACTAACTCAGCGTTTTGAAGGTATTCAGATGCCGGAGATAATTGCCGTTGACACCCGCGAAGCCCGAAGGAAAAAGAAAATGAATTCACATTTTTCACCCGTATTGCTTGAACATATGGATAAGGCATTGAATAATGGTGAGCAGGTTATTCTTTTTCAGAACCGAAGAGGATTCAGTCCTTTTATTGAGTGTGGACAGTGTGCCTGGGTGGCTAAATGTGTCAACTGCGATGTTAGCATGACGTACCATAAGCACTTTAACCAGTTGGTATGCCATTATTGTAATCATACCCAGAAACTACCAGATGTTTGTCCGGCATGTCATAGTCCTGCCATTGAAACCCGGGGATTTGGAACCGAAAAGATTGAAGAAGAAATGTCGATTTTGTATCCGGATTACAAAGTGGCTCGAATGGATTTGGATACCACCCGGAGTAAAACAGCCTATGATAAAATAATTGGTAGTTTTGAAGAGGGTAAAATTCAGATACTGATTGGAACACAAATGATTTCGAAAGGGTTGGATTTTGAAAATGTGAGTGTTGTTGGAATTTTAAATGCCGACAATATGCTTAATTATCCCGACTTCAGAGCTTTTGAACGAAGTTACCAGTTGATGACACAGGTAAGCGGTCGTGCCGGAAGAAAGCACAGGCGAGGGCTGGTTATACTTCAGACATCTAATCCTCAGCACCCGGTTATAATGGATGTGATCAATCACAATTTTAAAAATCATTTTGAAGGACAGATACAGGAACGGCACCATTTTAAATATCCACCATTCTATCGTTTGATTAATATCACCATCAAGCATAAAGAGCAGCAAACAACCAAACAGGCTGCCTACTTTGTAGCGAAGCAATTGGGAATTGTTTTAGGAAATCGTGTGCTCGGACCACAGGCACCGGTCATTAACCGAATACAAAATCAGTTTATTCAAAAGGTTCTGATCAAGGTAGAAAAGAAAGCCTCACCTGTGAAAGTGAAACAGTTAATTCAGGAAGTAATTTTTTCGATACAAGCCCAACAAGCTTATCGCTATGTTACCTTTCAGATTGATGTAGACCCTGCATAAACTATGAAAGGATGATAACCGTTGCTATCATCCTTTCATTATTAACCTAACCCAAATCTATGAAAAAAAATCTGATAGGATTATTGCAAGACTTGTGCCAAAAGAGGTGATAATAATCTTAATTAATGTTAGAGGTTCTTAAATAATCTCATCCAAAAATTAATGTAAGTATTTGTTTAGTATGCGATTGTCAGTGTGTCTTTGAGAATTCAATCGCAATGTTATTATTGTTTTTTCAATTGTGATAAAATGGGTTTGGGCATAATTCCGGCCTTAAATCATCACTTATCCTTTTTTTTTATCTTTACGCAAATTTTTTTGGTATGACACGGAACGAATTTTCGCAAATATTTGATGGATTTGATAATATGCACATCCTTGTGATAGGAGATGTAATGATTGATTCCTACCTGTGGGGAAACGTTACGAGGATATCACCTGAAGCACCGGTACCCATAATTGCAACTACTCAGCGGGAAGATCGACTGGGGGGAGCCGCCAACGTTGCTTTAAATATTCAGTCATTAGGTGCCACACCCATTCTTTGTTCTGTGGTGGGGAAAGATGATGCCGGGACTATTTTAAGGGATTTGCTAAAGGAAAGAAATTTGCCATCCGATGGCATTATTGCATCCAGTAAGCGCAAAACAACGGTTAAAACACGCATAATTAGTCAGAATCAGCATCTGCTGCGGGTAGATGAAGAAGAAGATAAAGCCCTCTCTACTGATTTAGAACAGAAACTACAGCAGCATATAGCTGATTTATTGGAAAAGTTCAAAATTGATGCCATCATCTTTGAGGATTATGACAAGGGCACACTAACGCCGGCATCAATCAGTTATGCTGTAAACCTGGCTAATGATAAAGGCATACCGGTTTTGGTTGATCCTAAAAAGAGAAATTATAACGATTATCGGCAGGTTACTTTCTTTAAGCCCAACCTGAAGGAATTTTTTGAAGGCTGTAAGCTGGAAATTAATGCTGATGATCAAACAGAAATGTTAAAAGCAGGTAAAGCCTTTTTGATGGAACAGGAGTTTGATCAGTTGATGGTTACAATGGCCCGCAGGGGTGTGATGATTATTGATAAGCAATCACATCATTTTATTCCGGCCGAGATAAGAAATATTGCCGATGTATCGGGTGCAGGAGATACCGTGATTAGCGTAAGTGCCTTGTGTCTGGCTTCCGGTTTGGAACCTTTTTACATTGCATCAATTGCAAACATGGCAGGTGGATTGGTATGCGAATATCCGGGTGTTGTACCCATTGATAAACAGGAGCTTCTTAACGAATGTCTCATTAAATTAGCAAAATAGCAGGTTACGATTGTTCGTAACTTAATGCGAAAAATAATCGTACTCTGCCTAAATGTTTAAGAAAAGTTTAACTTTGGCTTTCGGAAAAAAATTTCCATTTTGCAAGCCTTAACTTCATCACAAAAAAACACCAAAAATATGGGTAAGATAATTGCTCTGGCAAACCAAAAAGGAGGAGTTGGAAAAACAACAACAGCTATTAATCTGGCAGCTAGCTTGGCTGTACTTGAATACAGGGTGCTGATTGTTGATGCCGATCCACAGGCTAACTCAACCTCGGGATTAGGCTTTGATTTGAAGGAGATTGATAATAGTATATATGAGTGTATTGTAGATGGCATCGAACCTAAAGAAGCTATTCTTCAAACCGAAATTGATCATCTTAGTGTAATGCCTTCACACATTGATTTGGTTGGTGCTGAAATTGAAATGCTAAACCTTCCTAATCGTGAGAAAGTACTTAGCGGTGTTTTGGAAAAACTTCGCGATCAGTATGATTTTATTTTAATCGACTGTTCTCCTTCATTGGGATTAATTACCGTTAATGCGCTTACGGCTGCTGATTCAGTGATTATTCCGGTACAATGCGAATATTTTGCTTTGGAAGGATTGGGTAAACTTTTAAATACCATTAAAATCATTCAAAGTCGCCTGAATCCGGAACTGGAGATTGAAGGCTTCCTTTTAACCATGTATGACTCGCGTTTGAATCTATCAAATCAGGTTGTGGAAGAAGTTCAACGTCACTTCCAGGATATGGTGTTCGAAACATTAATATCACGTAATATTAAATTAAGTGAGGCACCTAGTTACGGAAAAGCTGTTGTAATGTATGATGCTACTTCGAAAGGTGCAGTTAACTATTTAAATTTGGCAAAAGAATTGCTGAAGAAAAATAATTTAGCAGTTAAGAAATAAGAACTAATTTAATCAATTGATAAAATAATATGGCGAAAAAAAGTGCTTTAGGACGTGGTTTGGGAGCATTGATTGACAATGCAGATGAGGTAACGCAGGGTAGACCGGCAGCTTCATCTATAAACGAAATTGAAGTTACAAAAATTGAAGCCAACCCATGGCAACCACGAACTAAATTTGATGAAGAACGCCTGCAGGAGCTGGCTGCATCCATCAAAGAAATTGGCATTATTCAGCCATTAACACTTCGCAAAATTGGAAAAGACCGTTATCAGCTGATTGCTGGTGAACGTCGTTTCAGAGCCTCTAAAATTGCCGGATTAGAAAAAGTACCGGCTTATATCAGAACGGCTGATGATGATACCATGCTTGAAATGGCCCTGGTTGAGAATATTCAGCGTGAGGACCTGGATCCGATTGAAGTAGCCATCAGTTATCAACGATTGATTGAAGAATGTAAATTAACACAGGAAAGCATGTCGGAACGTGTTGGTAAAAAACGTTCTACTATAACCAATTATCTCCGATTGTTAAAGTTACCGGCCGAAGTACAGTTAGGATTGGTATCAAAACAAATTGGAATGGGACATGCCCGTGCTATCGTTAGTGTTGAAGATCCTAATGCTCAGTTGAATATTTATGAGCAAACCATTAAAGACGACCTATCGGTAAGAAAGGTTGAGGAAATGGTTAGGGAGCTTAATTCTGGTAAGTCATCCAAAAAAGAGAAGAAAACCAATGCTGGCGATCCTGAAGAATACAGAGAGCTCAAGTCACAACTTTCTACTTTCTTCCAAACCAATATTCAATTCTCACGTACTGAAAATGGAAAAGGAAAGATTGTTATTCCATTTAAATCGGATGATGAATTGGAAAAAATCATTGGGATATTGGATAAAGCCAAGTAGGAATAATAGCTTTACCGAAAAATAATAGCATTGACCTTAACATTTTCTCATCATAGATGGCTGATTTGCCTGATGTTTCTGCTTGGATTCCGGATTTTAGCCGGGGCACAATCCGACACATTGGTGTTACGTAACGACACATCTTATCTGGAAGGAACATCTCTGGAACTGGTGAAAGCCAAAAAGATCCATTCGCCGCATAAAGCATCTTTCTACGCGGCTATTTTACCGGGTATGGGTCAGATTTACAATAAGAAATACTGGAAACTGCCACTTGTCTATGGAGGAATTGTGGCAACAGGATATGCTATTCATTTCAATTCGAAGTATTACAGTAAATACAAATCAGCTTATCGCGATTGGATCATTCAAGACCCGGGAAACAAAAGTTATTTAGAGTTTTTACCGCCAGGCTGGACAGAAGCCAAGCTTTATCAGAACGCTTCTTGGTTTGAATCAGCCTTGGATGACAAAAAACAATATTACCGCAGATATCGCGACCTAAGTTATTTTATCATGGCTGGGGTTTATATGCTTCAGATTGTTGATGCAGCAGTAGATGCTCACTTTTATAATTTTAGTATTAGTGATGATTTAAGTATGCGAATCAGTCCAACTATAATGGAGCCATCACCTGTTGTAGAAACCGTAGGTGTTGGAATGCAGTTGAATTTTAAGTTTTAATATACTATGTGGTTAAAGAAAGGATTACTATCGCTTTCAATAGTGATGATAGGATTAAGTGCAAAAGGACAAACTACAGTTATTGATACAATACCGGATTACAATCCTGAATATCTGGATGAATGCCTCGACAGTTTAGTCAATCAATGGTATGTTAGCAAATCAGCTACCAACCTCGTTCTTGACAGTATACCTGTTAATGATAGTATCTCAAAGTATTCGTTACCTGATTCGGTTTACATTAATCGATTGTCTGAAATCAGCTCTCCGATTAATTACACTTTCAATTCTAAGGTTAAGTCATACATTGAGTTGTATACAATAAAACGTCGCGAACAGGTACAGACCATGTTGGGATTATCGCAATATTATTTCCCAATGTTTGAAGAAGTACTGGATTCGAGACAAATGCCGATTGAACTAAAGTATTTGCCAATTATAGAGTCAGCGTTAAATCCACGAGCCTACTCAAGAGCTGGAGCTTCTGGTTTATGGCAGTTTATGTACTATACAGGTAAGCAGTATGGGTTAAGAATTGATTCGTATGTTGATGAGAGACGCGATCCCTATCGTTCGTCGGTTGCTGCGGCTGATTTCCTTCAGGATCTTTATGACATTTATAAAGACTGGCTTTTGGTAATCGCAGCATATAACTGTGGACCCGGTAATGTCAATAAGGCCATTCGTCGTTCAGGTGGTCACCGCGATTTCTGGAAAATCTATTACCATCTTCCAAAAGAGACCAGAGGTTATGTGCCTGCTTTTATTGCTGCAACCTATACATTTACTTATGCACAAGAGCATAACCTATACGCTGTTGCCTCAGGACTTCCGATTGCAACAGATACCATAATGGTTCAGCAGCCATTACATTTAAAGCAGGTTTCAGAAATGCTAAATGTTAACCTTGATTACCTGCGTGAGTTAAATCCTCAATATCGACGTGACGTTGTACCTGCAAAGAAATATGCATTCCCGTTAAGATTATCATTTAACCTGGCAACTGAATTTGCAGCTTACGAGGATACAATTTATGCTCATAAACGTAATAATTACTTTCCTGGTGGAGCGCTTGTTTCCAATCCTGAATACACTCAATATACACCCTCAGTGCCAAAAGATAAGACTACCGTTTGGTACACTGTTAAATCGGGTGATGCAGTGGGATTAATCGCCGATTGGTATGATGTAAGAACATCAGACCTTCGTTATTGGAATAATGTTCGTGGTAATCTTATTAAGGTTGGACAAAAACTGGCTGTTTATGTTCCAAAGCACAAAGTAGACTACTATAAGAAGATTAACCAAATGAGTTATGCTGAAAAGCAACGTTTAAATGGTCGCTCTTCAGGTTCAACAACAACGGCATCAAAAACTCAGCCGGTTAAAGAGGACAGTAATTACATCTATTATACAGTTCGTTCGGGAGATAGTTTATGGAGTATTGCTCAAAAATACAATGGAGTGAGCAACTCCGATATTATGCGGTTGAATAATTTGTCTTCAGGGGCTAAAATTAAACCCGGGCAAAAACTAAAGATCAAACCTAAGGCATAATTATAGTTCACAGGTCTTTATATAAAAATGTAATTTCTCCCTAATTCTTTTAGTGGAGAAATTTTCTTTTTATTTTGGCATTAAATATTGCAATGAAACAGGCCCTTCGTATACTATTTATTTATTTGATCGTATTAGGTCTGGCTTTTGCTATGGTGCATTTTATACCGTTTCAATTTAATCCCGAGATTTTAAACAAGGCTTCTGTTGAAAACCTGATAATCAATGAAACTGATAGTGCTGAAATCATAACGGCTTTTGATATAGATACTCTTTTAACAGATAGTCTTCTGTTGGGTAAAACGACAGAAATAGAGAAGGATACTGTAATAACAGATCTGTTTCTGAGTTGTCCTACGACCTTTCTAACCAAGCTTCAAAATTTAAATGATCGTTTAAGAAAAGTACATGAGCAAAATGAGGTAATCAGAATATTACATTTTGGGGATTCGCAGATTGAAGGAGACAGAATAACAGCTAATCTGCGTGAAGGTTTTCAAATGCGTTTTGGAGGAAGTGGTCCGGGATTGAATTGTATTCTCGATCCTCAACGGATGAATCCATCTGTCTGGTTGGATAATAATGAAAATTGGGAACTGCAAACCATCTATGACCGAAAAAGAGATCGTAACAGAGATACATATGGTTTATTGGGACAATATGCATTTTTGGAAGCTACTAACATTGGCGAATTTAAGATCTCCCGGTCACCATGGGCTGAGGATCATTCTAAAAATTATCAAAGCATACGACTTTTTATTGCACCTCATAAAGGATCCGTTTTTATTAAAGGATCTATAAAAGATACAGAAGTTATTAACGACACCTTAAATGCTTCGGTAAACCTAACAGAAATTAACTGGTCATTCCCGCAGATATCTCCTTCTTTAGCTTTTCAGGTTAAGAGTGACAGCGCAATTGCAGTATTAGGAGTTGCCTTAGACAGTTTATCTGGTGTAGCAGTTGATAATATTGCCTTAAGAGGACAAAGTTCACCACTCCTGCATCGTACTGATGCTGATTTATTTAAGGCAATGGGCGAACATCTGAATATTGGGATGGTTATTCTTCAATACGGAACCAATATCATACCTTTAGAACGTACTAATTATAATTTTTATAAAAAAATACTCTCCAGACAATTTGATTTGCTGAGTGAATACCTGCCTGATGTTCCCGTTTTATTTGTGGGCATAGCCGATGCAGCAAAAAGTGAGAATGGTGAAACGAATTCATACTCTCATTTGCAAGCACTAAGAAACGCCCAGAAGGAATTAGCTCTTCAATATGGATTTGCCTATTTTGATTTGTATGAGGCGATGGGTGGAGAGGGATCCATCATTAAATGGACTCAATCTGAACCTCCATTGGCATTGACTGATTTTGTACATTTATCAAGATATGGTGGGAAAAGAGCTGCAGATTATATAACCAAGGCACTTTGGCAGCAGATGGATAGATTTGATAGCCTTGCAGATTCATTAACTATATTATCAGATAGTTTACAGGTATGCAACAATTAATAACATGGATAGAAAGCCAATCTGATCTTTTCTTGTTTACTCAAACAGGATTTTGGATTTTCTATGCCATTGTTTTGTTGATCAATGCCGTGGTTTGTAAAAACAGAATCCTGCGAAGTAGTTTTCTGTTTGTAGCAAGTCTGTATTTCTATTACAAAACGGGAGGGTACTTTTTTACCTTACTTATCATCTCTACCATTGTTGATTATAGTATTGGTTTATTTCTGGGGAAAGCACAGAATAAATATCTAAGGAAACTGTTGGTGTTTTTTAGCCTGCTCATTAATCTGGGTGTGCTTGCCTATTTTAAGTATACCTACTTCATTTTAGACCTTTACTCTTCTGTCAGTCATCAACCGATTAAGGTTTTCGATTTTTTGGCAAATGAGATGAATAAACTGGCTGGCACAAGTTTTAATATAGATTCAATAACGCTGCCCGTTGGTATTTCCTTCTTTACTTTTCAAACAATTAGTTATACCATAGATGTTTATCGTAAAGAACTAAAGCCTGTTCGTAATATTATTGATTTTGGATTTTATGTTTCTTTTTTCCCTCAACTAATTGCTGGTCCCATTGTAAGGGCAAGAACTTTTATACCGCAAATTTATAAACGTTTTGTTGTATCAAACAAATGGATGTGGTGGAGTTTTCTATGGATTCTTGGTGGTTTATTTAAAAAGATGGTCATCTCAGATTATATCTCTGTTAATTTTGTTGATCGTGTTTTTGAACATCCGATAGCATACTCAGGCTTTGAGGTTTTGATGGCGGTTTATGGTTATGCTCTTCAGATCTACTGCGATTTTTCGGGTTATACCGATATTGCAATGGGGGTTGCCTTATTACTTGGCTTTCGCTTACCAGTAAATTTTAATTATCCTTATAAGGCCACTTCAATCAGAGATTTCTGGAGACGCTGGCATATCAGTTTATCATCGTGGTTACGCGATTATCTGTACATCCCGCTTGGCGGTAATAAAGGTAATTCAATTCGTACAGGTTTTAACCTGATGCTAACAATGTTGCTTGGAGGATTATGGCATGGAGCTGCCTTGAAATTTGTTGTTTGGGGCGGTTTACATGGCCTGGGTCTGGTTTTCAATCGCATTGTTAATGGTATCTGGAAAATAAATGGCAATAAAATCACACGCTTGATAAGCTGGTTCTTTACTTTTCATTTTGTTGTATTTACATGGATTGTGTTTCGGGTTGAGTCAATTGAAAGTGCTGAGATTTTAATCACCCGACTTTTCAGAGCTTTTATGCCGAATCATGTAATGGATGTTGTTTTATCACAGACCTATTTATTTTTATTGATTTTATTTGGTTTTATCATCCATTTTATCCCTTCAGTGTGGCATCATCGAGGCAAACTATTTTTCTTAAAACTTCCACTTATTGTAAAATTGATTGTCTCTGCAAGTATGATATATATCATTATTCAGCTGCATCAGTCCGATATTTTGCCTTTTATCTATTTCAGATTCTAAAAAGAGCTTTAAAAAGTTAAGGTACATCGTCAAGTGTCTTGTGAAGCTTTCACGAAAAGATTATATTTATCTTGTAATTGACAACCCATGAGAAAATATTTGCTATCAACCATAGTAACGATTTGGTTTAGCTTACAATTTGTTAGTGCGCAGCATTATCATTTTAAACAATACTCCCTCGAAGAAGGTCTTCCTCAATCCGAAATTAACGGGTTAACGGAGGATCAATTTGGATATCTATGGGTTGGAACGAATGGTGGAGGCCTTTGCAGGTTTAATGGAATGGGATTTGAGGTTTTTACCCGTAAGGATGGATTGATGGATAATATTATCCTTGGAATACATCACGATGAAAACTATAATCTTTGGATTGGTACCCCTAAAGGAATTCAGAAGTTTGATGGTAGAGAGTTCAAAAATATTCTTGTGTCGGATTCTACTATCTTTGCTGATCGACTGACATTTTGCGAAATTGGAGCTAATAATCTTTGGTGTCTGACCAGGGATATCTCCGGACTTCAGACTTTATACAAAATTGAGAATGATAGCTTAATAAATTTCTCTGAGCATCTGAAGGAACAAATTACAGAGGATAATTTTATTCTGAGAATTGTTGCCGATGGCGAATCAAATCTTCTTATTTCAACCCTTCATAACTTATTTCGATATGATGGAAGTAAGCTTGAGATTGTTGAGACCCAAGAGTTGGGAATTGACGATGAGGCCGTAAAATACCCATTATTGGTTGACAGAAGTAATCTCATGTGGTGCATGCTTTTTTATCGTAATGAAAAGAGTGAGTTGATTGTGCACAAACCCGGAGGAAAGATTAAAACTATAAGCCTTCCTGAGAAAATTAAAAATAAAGCAATCTTTGATGCCTTTGAAGACCGAAGCGGATCACTTTGGTTTTTAATTGAGAATGGTGGTGTTTTAAACTACAGCAAAAAAGGCTGGCGTATTTTCGATAAGAGCAATGGACTACCAACCGAATTGGTTTTTAAGATTCATGAGGATGCCGAAGGTAATATTTGGTTAGGAACTTTGGGAAGTGGACTTGTGAGATATAGTGGAGATCTGTTCACCTCTTTGAATCATACCAATGGCTTAACCGATGATTTAACCAGAACCATTTTTCAGGATAAAAAAGGAACCTATTATTTTGCCGATGGAGATGGTGGTTTCAGTACTTTAAAAGATGGAGTAATTAAGCAATTTAGAGATGGTGAGATTGCTGATTTTACTGTGATTAGTGCATTCGATGATTTACCGGATGGAAAAACGATGATCTGTTCTCGAAATGGATTGTTTTCTTTTGATGGTAAAAAAGCTTCTCTTATTAACACGCAATATGGCTGGAAAAGCAGAATCCATATTAATGGTGTTGCCCATATTAATGACACTACTTTCTTTGCAACCATTGGTTTTGGACTTATCAAAAGCGTGAAAGGGAAGGCTACCTTTTATAATTCGTATAATTCAAATTTGATAGATAATAATATTACACATTTGTTGGTCGACAGTAAAAGCAGGCTTTGGATTACAACTCCCCGAGGTATTTCGCTTTATGAGAATGGAGCAGTAATAAATTTTGCAGATCAGAAATTACTTTCATCTTCTTATTTCTTGCAAGCGGCAGAAGATGGTGCAGGACAGATATGGTTTGCCAGCTACACTAAAGGATTGGTTCGTTTTAATCAATCTCATTGGTCTACTTTTGACACAAGTAATGGTTTATCTTCTGATAATATATATTCAATTATTGCTGATGATAAAGGAGACATTTGGGCAGGTGCGCAAAACGGAGTGGATAAATTGCTTATCAATAGTGAAGGGGAAGTTAAAGATATTGAATACTTTGATCGACATGATGGGTTTGTAGGGATTGAAAATAACAGTGCTGCCAATTTTAAGGATAAGGATGGGAACTTATGGTTTGGTACTGTTAAAGGAGTAATGCGATATAACCCTAGTGAACGAAGAATCAATTACCTTCCTCCTCCGGTCTATATCAGAAATATAGAACTGTCATATAAAAAGCCTGTTTGGCAAAGTGATGAGTATTTGGCTCGTTATGATTCGTTGGTTCCCTGGTTTGGAATACCAAATCAGTTGTCGCTTCCCAAAGAACAAAATAACATATCGTTTACTTTTGATGCTTTATGTTATACTATTCCTGAGAAGATTCAATACAAATGGCGTCTTGAACCAATAGAGACAGAATGGGTTTATGGTAAAAATAACGAAATAGCTTATCCTTCACTGCCGCCAGGTGATTATACCTTTAGAGTAACTGCCGCTAATAATAACGGTATCTGGAATGATGAAGGTGCTTTTTATAGTTTTAGCATTAATCCGGCATGGTATCAAACATTTGCATTTAAGGTTTTATTGGCCGCATTTGTTATAATCATCATATTAACATTTGTCTTTATCTGGAATCAGAAAATTAGAAGGCTACGTTTTGAGATGGAAACACTGGTGGTTGCTAAAACAAAAGAAATCAGGCTTCAGAAAACTCAAATTGAAGCAAAAAATGAAGAGCTTCAAAAACAGAAAGAACAGATTACAAAGCAAGCCGAATCTATTTCTTCTTCATATAAAGACCTTGAAAAACTGACAGAGATTGGTAAGACACTCACTGCCAACCTGTCAATAAGTCGTATTTTCGATCTTGTTTATAATGCAACCAGTGAAATAATGGACACTTATTTGTTTGGTTTCGGACTTTATAATAAGGAGACTAATTCATTGGATTTTCAGAATATTAATCTTCTGGGAGAAAGAATGCCATTCCTTACTTTCACAATGGATGATACAGAAAGATTATCAATCCATTGCCTGTTAAATGATAAGGAAATTTATATCCGTGATTTTGATAAGGAGTACACCAATTATGTGAATGAAATCAGACCAGTTCCTGGTGATATCAATAGTAAATCAATTATATATATTCCAATTAAAGTAAACTCTGCTCCTTTTGGTGTGATCACAGTGCAAAGTGCTGATATTAATGCCTATTCAAATTATCACTTGAACTTTATGCGGAATATTGGTATTTATACCAGCATTGCTTTGGAAAATGCAAGTACATTCCAGCAATTAAAACAGCAGCAAAGTGATTTGGAGGTTGCAAGTCAAACAGCCATAAGTCAGAAAGAACAGATGCAACAACAGCGAGATGCGCTGGACAGACTTTACGAAGAAAATAACCATCTGATTCGCTTATTTACTACAGAACTCGAACGACCAATTACGTCCTCATTATCCATTGCCAATGCTTTACAAAGTCAGAAAGATGTGAGTGTTGAGGAAATGAATAATGCCTTGGTGAAGATTCTGGAATCATTGTGGCAAATTAAAGATATGCTCAATCAGGTAAGTGAAATAAAGCGATTAGAACAGGATGAATTTCAAATACATGAAAGTAAAGTGCCACTCACATCATTATTGAAAGAAGTGGTAGGGCAATACGAAGAATACCTGAAAAATAAGAACATTGAGGTGCTTTGGGATTTAAGTGACTCTGTTGTTATGTCAGACTATACATTACTCGAAAAGATATTCTCCAATCTTATTTCAAACGCCATTAAATTCTCTGAACCAAATACGAATATAACTGTTAACTCATATGAAGAAGAGAGCAAAGTTACGGTAGGTATCCGTGATGAGGGGCCGGGAATGTCGGAAGAAGATCAGCAAAGGTTATTTACGAAATTCAACAAATTAAGTAATCATACCAATAAGAGCGAAGTTTCTTCGGGGTTAGGACTTTACATTGTGAAGAGATACATAGATGGACTAAAGGGTGAAATAACCTGTACGAGCCATTTGGGTATTGGTACTACCTTTTATGTGCGTCTGCCAAAATAAAAATTGGCAACATTTTTGTAATTCTTTCTTCATAACATTTAAACATTACAACTATGTTCACAAGTCCGTTATTATTTATATTTCTGTTTTTCGTAATTGTGAGCTGGATTGTTAGCTCTAGATTGAAAAGTAAGTTCAAAGCATATTCGAAAGTGCCTATCGATTATGGGATGACAGGTGCAGAAGTGGCTCAAAAGATGCTTCGAGACAATGGTCTGATGAATATTCAGATTAACGCTGTTAAAGGTACCTTGAGTGATCATTATAATCCAACTAACCGAACCATCAATTTAAGTCCGGATGTATATCATGGACGAAGCGTGGCTGCAGCTGCAGTGGCGGCTCATGAAACAGGTCATGCTATTCAGCATGCAAACAGTTACAGTCTGCTTAGCTTCAGGTCCGCGTTAGTGCCGTTGCAAAATGTAAGTGCGCGAATTCTTAATTTTATATTTATAGCCATGTTTTTTGGTGCATTTGCATTGCCAGGCTTATTACCTTTTGATTTGGCTTTACAAATCATCATCGTGTGTTACGGTATCTTTACTTTAGCTGCTTTTGTTACTTTGCCAGTTGAAATTGATGCAAGCAGGAGAGCGTTAGCCTGGTTAAACAATGCAGGAATTACTTCGCACGACACATATGGTAAAGCTAAAGATGCTTTGAAATGGGCTGCATATACTTATGTTGTTGCTGCACTTTCGGCTTTGGCTACATTACTTTACTACGTAATGATCTTTTTAGGAAACAGAGATTAAGAAATATGTTTATTTAATTAGAAGGGCAGCTTACGCTGCCCTTTTTTATTGGTGATAGTAGTTATAATCTTTTAAGATGGTTTTTAGAAATTCCATTGCAGGTTGTTTGGTTTCTATATTCATTTTTTTAATAACTACTTCTTTTGTTTTTAATGCCAAAGGATGAGGTGCACCAATACTATTATATGAGTTATTTTTTTGCGACAGATTTAAAACCTCTTTTATGGTTTGCATGTCCTTCTCATGTAATTTAATAACTTCGGGGTACACAGGTTCATAACCTTGTTCTACTTCAACATAAACGGTGTCATTAAGGTCTCCCTGAGCATCAATTTTTAATACCGCTGTGCCGGCAGCCAAATCGCCTATACGTTTGCCTTTACCATTAATGATGATTGTTAAAAGTGCTCCCAGGCCATAGGTTAAATGAAAATCAACCAACCGAAATATCCATCGAATAAAGCAAGCGCCAAAGTTAAGCTCACCACCGTCAAGTTTAACTACCCTCATCTTCATAATCATTTTACCAAAGGTTTGACCATTCAGAAACAGGTCGCACAACAGATTATAAAATATAATGGGTAAACTTAAAAGACTAACCCACCAGTCAGGTGTTTCAACTATATTGAATATAATTACCCCAAGAATTAAGGCGTAACTAAGCTTAATAAATCCATCGATTAGATGGCCGAGAAGGCGATCACCCACACTGGCAAGTTGAAACTCTATATCAACATTTTGAGTGGTTGAAATTTGTAAATGTTCCATTCGGGTTAAGGAAAATGAATACGTGAATTAACTTTATAAAAGTAGCAAAATAAATTTTTTATGTGTGAAATTTTGAGTTTATTCGTACTGCTCATGACCAAACCTAATGAAAGAGGTAACATTTATTAACCGAAATAAAAAGCGTTGGGAGAAATTTGAAGCGCAATTACAAAAGTCTTCATTGGTTACTCCGGATGAGTTGGCTGATCAGTTTATTCAGCTAACAGATGATTTGGCATATGCACGAACCTATTATCCCAATACACGCACACTAAGTTACTTAAACAGTCTTTCTCAGAAAACGCATCAGGAGATTTACAGGAACAAAAGAGAAAAAGGAAGCCGAATTCCAACTTTCTTTGCGTTCGAACTTCCGTTGATTCTTAATTATGCCCGGCCATATTTTTTTCTTTCATTAGTTGTATTTATAGCTGCCTGGGCTCTGGGAGCAATATCGGCTTATGTTGATCATGATTTTTTGAGAGTGATTGCAGGCGATCAATATGTGAATATGACACTGGATAACATTGAAAAAGGTGATCCGATGGCAGTTTATTCTCAGGTTGGCGAAATGCCTATGTTTATTGGTATTACATTTAATAATGTATTTGTATCGTTTTATGTTTTCGTCATGGGATTACTAACTCCCATCGGTACAATCATCCAGATATTCAGGAATGGCATTATGGTAGGTGCTTTTCAGGCATTTTTTTATCATAAGAATCTGTTAGGCGTTTCAACCTATGCAATAATGATTCATGGAACACTGGAATTATCAGCCATTGTGCTGGCAGGAGGTGCAGGCATAATAATGGGCAAATATTTGTTATTTCCGGGAACATATCCCCGTAAAGATTCCTTCGTTTATGGGGTGAAGAAGAGTATAAAAATAATGATAGGTTTGGTACCTGTTTTTATTGTGGCAGGTTTTCTGGAGGGTTTTGTAACCCGTTATTACAATAGTATGGAAACCTGGATGAATATTTTAATTATTGCCATTTCATTAACTTTTATTGTTTGGTATTTTTTCCTTTATCCGGTAAAAGTGCATAAACGATATTTACAACAAACAGATAGAAATGAATAATACCGATGTTGATTTTAATCTGAAGAGGGATTTCAGTGATGTGATTAACGTTACATTCAGTTTTATAAAACAGGAGTTTAAAACATTAATAAGCACCGTGGCCTTGTATACTATTATTCCCTTATTAGGCTCAGCTGTCTTAAGTGTTTTTTACACCAAGGATACCTGGACAGCCTATTTTCAAGGTATTTTTACGAATGCTCCTGTTGTAGAAACTCCCAATTTTACCGTTCTGATTTTAATGATTGTCATTAATTTTATCTCAACTCTGATGATAATGGGATTAACCTACGAATACATTAATCTTTATAATACGCGTGGTAAAGGGAATTTTACAAGAGCAGACGTGGCTAATGCTTTCGTTAAGGATTTTCTTAAGATATTAGGATATAATATTATTGTATTTATTGTAGTAACACTTGCTTCTCTTTTAATAATACCCGGAATATATTTAGCTGTTCCTCTGACATTTATTACCATTGTTTTAATTGTAGAGAATAGAGGCTTTTCCGGTTCCTGGAGACGTTGTTTTGAGATTATTAAGAATAATTGGTGGCTTACTTTAGCATTGATAATAGTTACCTATATTATTATTTACATGCTCGGAATGGTATTTAATCTACCCTTAGGAATTTATTCAGGTATAAAAGGTTTTACTGCAGCCACAGGAGGTAATTTTGAAATGGATTATGTGGTATTGACATTATTTACAATCCTATCAACTGTTGGATCCTCGTTGCTGATGGTTCTTTTTTACACAATGTTGGCAGCACAGTATTACAGTTTGAACTCAGATAAAACAAAAGCCAGTTCCATTCTGGATCGAATTAATGAAATAGAAGATCGCCCTGTTGAAGATTCATTTTAAATATATATTAGTTTTTGTATTGTTACTTAGTGGGTTTCAGTTAAAGGCTGAGACCGACTCTTTGGCTCTTAATGATAGCATTGAGGCATGGGATAATACTGCTGTTGATTACAGATACCCGTCTCAGGATACAATTGCATACTATAAACAGCACCCAGATTATAATTATATTGAAAAGGAAACTACTGAAAGTCTGCTGGATCGATTTTGGAGGTGGCTGTTATCACTTTTTGTAAATAAAGGAACAACAACTGTATTAGGTTGGGCAATATTGATCTTGTCTATCTTTGCTTTACTGGCAATAGTAATCCGTTTATTTGGTATTCCTATTAAAGGATTATTTGTTTTTGCCCGTTCTACCAAGGTAACTGATTTAACATTCACATCGGTGAATGGAGATCTTGAAAGTGATAACCTTGAAAAGATACTTGAAAGTTACATTAGTAGTGGTGCCTACAGAGAAGCCACACGGATCCTTTTTATGATGACTTTGCGACAGCTTAATCGTAATAAACTGATTAAATGGAGTATTTGGAAAACAGACCGTGAATATTATTACGAATTAAAGGATCAGGATCTTAAAGCTGAATTTTTGGATATTATGCGTCAGTACGAATATGTCTGGTATGGCAAATTTATGCCCGAAGTAGAATATTTCCGAAAGCTTGAAAATCAGTTTAATCAACTAATACATAATATTCAATCACATAAAAACTAAAATGAATAAACAGAAGCCAAATAACATTTTACTTTTTGGGATACCGTCATTGGTTATTATCCTGGCTTTTGTTATTGCCTATGCCCCTAAACCTGTTGATTGGACTCTTAGCTACTCAAATAGAGATGTTAAGCCATTCGGAAGTAAAATGCTTTTCGAACTATTACCGGTATTGATGGGGGATAGTTCCATCATAGCATCGCATAGTAACTTATCAGTTTTTATTGGTGATGATAATCCAATTGGTGAAAACTTTATCTTTTTAAACAACAATGTTGATTTTAATGCAGAGGACCAGTTTAAAATAGAAGAGCTCTTACTAAATGGGAATAATGTATTTATTGCTGCCGAAAACTATGAAGAAGGATTTCTGGATTCGTTAAAAGTTGGAGTAGAAATTACTACGATACCACAATTTGCAAAAGTTGATTCAATCAGTCTTAATCTGGCCAACAGAAGTCTTAAAAAAGGATTGGGTTATTGGTATGAAAAAGGTATTAACGACAATTATTTTACTTCTTATGATACCCTTCATACTTCTGTTTTGGGTATTAACAGTAAAGGGAAGACTAATTTTATAAGGATTAAAAAAGGTGCAGGTTGGTTGTATCTTCATTTAAACCCTATTGTATTCACCAATTATAATTTGTTGGATAAAGATAATGCTGATTATGCATTTAAATGTCTGTCATACCTGCCTCAAGCCAGAACCCTTTGGGATGAGCATTATAAAGTAGGAATGAATCGTCAGAAAACACCGTTAAGTTATATATTCGATAATCCTCCGTTACGACTGGCATATTATCTAACCTGGATTGGAGCGATTTTATTTTTGATTTTCGAATCTGCCCGTCGACAAAGGATGATACCAATAGTGAGACCGCCGGAAAACAGTACTGTTAATTTTGTCGAAACCATTGGCAGGTTGTATTTTAGTAAGAAAAACCATTTGGATATAGCCATTAAAAAATATACCTATTTCAAAGAGTTTGTGCGTTCGCGCTATTATGTCAGTACCTCACCAATCAACGAAGAGTTGTATCAACAAATTGCTGAAAAATCCAATATCCCTATTCGAAGTATAAAACAGCTGTTTGAAATGGGTGAAAGCCTGAAGAAAATTCAACGACTCTCAGAAGCTGATTTGGAACAATTCAACCGTAAGATTGAATTCTTTTATGAACATTGCCAATAAAAAACAACGATATGAATGAAAATGCTCCTTTTGAAAACAGATTGCCGCTTGATGAATTAAATCATGCGGCTTATCGTATCCGGAATGAGATAAACAAAGTAATTGTCGGTCAGGAAAAAGTGCTCGATCTTCTCTTAACGGCAGTAATTGCTAACGGACATGTGTTGCTTGAGGGGGTTCCCGGAATAGCCAAAACCATGATGGCAAAACTTATTTCTAAATCTGTGGCAGCTGACTTTTCACGTATTCAGTTTACTCCCGATCTAATGCCAACAGATGTATTAGGAACCATGGTTTTTAATGCAGGTAATTCGACGTTTGAGTTTAATAAAGGACCGGTTTTCTCAAATCTGGTATTAATTGACGAGATAAACCGTGCTCCAGCCAAAACGCAATCGGCATTGTTTGAAGTAATGGAGGAGCGCCAGGTTACCATTGATGGAGTAACACGGGCAATGGAAAGTCCGTTTCTTGTGTTTGCTACACAAAATCCGGTGGAACATGAAGGAACCTATCGTTTGCCGGAGGCTCAGCTGGATCGCTTTCTGTTTAAAATACAGATAGATTATCCATCACTGGAGCAAGAAGTGAATATCTTATCAAATGCTCAAAAGAGGGAGTCTCTGGATCCTTTGTCGTTGATTTCGGCAGTAATAAGTAAGGAAGAACTGGTAAAATATCAGCAATTAGCAACAAGAGTTGTGGTGGAAGATGATCTGTTGAGATACATTGCTCAGATAGTTGATAAAACCAGAAACAGCAATTCTTTTTATCTGGGTGGAAGTCCGCGTGCTTCATTAGCTATACTGAATGCTTCAAAAGCTTTTGCTGCTTTGGAAGGTAGGGATTTTGTTACACCTGATGATATTAAAACAGTACTGATACCTGTTCTTTGTCACAGAGTTATTTTAACTCCCGAAAAAGAAATGGAAGGAGTAAAACCTGAAGTGATAATTCAACAAATCATCGATACAGTAGAAGTTCCACGTTAACAAAAAAAGTAAATGGCAAAACTCAGGGTCAGAGGTCGCATTTTCTTTTCCAGGCTTTTTTATTATTGTTTGGCAGCAATTATACTAACCATTGCTTTCGGACAGTTTAATGAGTTGTTTTTTATATTGGGTACATTAGGGCTTGGATTATTAGGTGCTGTCATCATTCTGGATATCATTTTACTTTTTTATGTGCAAAGAGATGCCATTGAAGCAAACCGCGAGATTGATGAGAAGTTTTCAAACGGAGATTTAAATAAGATACAGCTGTTTTTTGCCAATAACTATCGCTTTCCGGTTAGATTAAGCATTATTGATGAAATTCCGGTTCAGTTTCAACAGCGTAATTTTAATCTTAAGTTGATGCTGACTCCTGGTCAATCGGAAAGAATCAGTTATGACCTTCGTCCGGTTGAAAGAGGAGAATATCATTTTGGGGCATTAAATATTCTGGTACAGTCACCCCTTCGCATAATTGTTCGTCGCTGGACAAAGGCAGAGAATCAAATGGCAAAAGTATATCCGTCATTCAAAGAAATGAAACAATTTGAAATGATGGCTATTTCTAATCGTTTAACCGAATTTGGAATTAAAAAGGTGCGTAAACTTGGCCATCAGATGGAGTTTGATCAAATCAGAGATTATATCAAAGGCGATGATATAAGAACCATTAACTGGAAAGCTACAGCTCGCAGAAATCATCTAATGGTCAATCAGTACCGGGAGGAGAAATCGCAACAGGTGATCTCAATAATTGATCTGGGACGTGCCATGAAGATGCCTTTTGAAGGGATGACCTTACTTGATTATGCGATCAATACCTCATTGGTAATGTCAAAAATTGCGATGTTAAAAGAAGATAAAGCGGGTCTTATTACTTTTAATAACGAAATACGAACTGTTGTACCACCGCAACGAAGTGGCAAGCAGATGCAAATAATAATGGAGGCTCTTTATAATCAATTAACAGGTTTTCAGGAGCCAAATTTAAGGGCTTTGTATACTACTATTCGCCGACAGGTTCACCACCGGAGTTTACTGATCATTTATACCAACTTCGAAAGTTTAAGTTCTGCTAAACGCCAGATTCCAATGCTTCAGAAAATGGCAAAAGATCATTTGGTGATGGTAGTGTTTTTCGAAAATACTGAACTACGTAAACTAACTGAGGATAAAGCAACAGACATGGAAGGTATCTATGTTAAGACGATCGCAGAAAAGTTTGCTTATGATAAAAAGTTGGTTGTTCATGAGCTTGAAAGGCATGGAGTGCATACTATCCTTACTGAGCCTGGAAAGCTTACTGTTGAAACAATTAACAAATATCTGGAACTTAAAGCAAGGGGTTTGATATAAACTGGTCAAAATCCACTTTTTTAAAATTGACCCCTGAAAATTCAACTTTGTTTACTCCTATTTTTCAAAATCGATCAAAATTACCCTGTTAAATGGATCGTTTTTGGTTAATATTTTAAAAATAGTGACGATCTTACCTCTTTTAACGATCTAAAAATCACCATTATCGACTTTTTTACAAAAAAATTCTGTTTCTTGTATACGTGAACCCGTGCGGCTGTTTGTCTTAGTAATGAAAGATTAACAATAGCCTAAACTGAAATTAATTTAAATGAAATCCCATTAATTTAGTTTTGTAATGATCTAGTATTAACTGTTTAAAGTGTTGTAGCCATGATGACCTTAACCAATTTATCTGAAAAGATAGAGTTAGATGATGTTTTTGATAGTGGTATAATTTCAATAATGACCAAGTCATCAGTTTCTCCTGAAAATTTTTATTTGACAGGATATGAAACCATCAGCTTTAAACGAACACGTGAATTTGCACTTGAAACAGTTTTAGCATCTGTCGTTCCCTTTGAAAAGGATCTTTTAATCATCAGTAATAACATTGATGATCTTCGACTTAAACGACTTTGTTCTTATCATGGTATAAGCAGCCTGATCATTAAAAAGCCAGAAACTCTTGCTGATTGGGAAGAATTCGGTTTAACCGTAGCAAATTACCGTCGTTACTCACATATTCTGGTATCATGTGATGTAAACGATGAATCTGACATGAATCAGTTGAAGAAAATCTCAACTCTTATAGACAATATGAAGATTGGTTTGATTGTTCATTGTCGAAGAAAGCCTATGGAATTAATTGAGGTGAGCAACTTGAATGTGGATTATATGATCTGCAACGGAACCAATTCAGATATCAGTTCAGTTGTGCTTGCACGCCGAAGCCGATTAGTGCAAACTGAAGGTACAAGCCGCGACTCAAAGATGGACTTGTATAACTACTGGCAAAGTACCTTGTACGGAAGAAATTCCTACATTGAACCAATGGCAATTTAACCAAGCTATTAGTATATTACTTACAACCCAATAATCGTTGAAATATAATTGTTCGGCGAATGTTGGGTTAACTTTTTCTTAACCTTCCGAACTAATTATAAATTACTTAGCAGCATTTTAACGATAAGTTTTCTTTGCGCATCTATAATTGCAGTGTATTATTAAACAACTAGATGAGTAAAGAAAAAACACTTTTAAAAAAGGATCTTGATGCCTTGGTTATATCCGATACACACCTGGGAACATTCGGCTGTAAGGCAAAAGAACTCGTAAGTTATCTTAAAACAGTCAATCCAAAGACGATTGTCTTAAACGGCGACATTATTGATGTGTGGCAGTTTTCAACCAATTATTTTCCAAAATCTCATACCAAGGTAATCCGTCAATTGATGAAGATGATGGAGAGTGGTAGCGAGATTGTATACCTGGCCGGAAATCATGATGAAAACCTTAGGCGTTTTGTGGGATTGTCGGTTGGCAATTTCAAGATTGCCAATAAGCTTGTATTGGAACTCAACGGTAAGAAATCATGGATATTTCATGGTGATGTTTTTGATGTGGTGATGCATCACTCTAAATGGCTAGCTAAATTAGGTGCAAAGGCATATGGTATCCTTACCATCACCAATAAAATGGTGAATGGATTGCTATCGGTTTTTGGTAAACGTCGAATCTCATTATCGCGCGACGTTAAAAAGGCTTTTAAAGGAAAAAATAAGAACGAACTGACCACCCGTTTTGAGACTACCGTTGCTGAATTAGCCATTAACAAGGGTTACGACTACGTAATATGTGGGCATATTCACTGGCCTGAAAAAAAGATGATTTCCAATCATGAAGGCGAGGTCGTTTACCTGAATAGTGGTGACTGGGTAGAAAATATGACTGCACTTGAATTCTACAATGGCGATTGGCATCTGGTTTATTTTGCAGAGCAGCAACCATTACAAAATCAAGAGAATGTTTTTATAGCTGATGATATAATTCTTCCTGATGAAAAAGTGCTGTTCAGAGCCATGTTAAATGATGTATTAAGCAGCTAGTCTCGCAACCATCCAAACTTCTTTGACTTATGAAAATACTATATGCTATACAAGGAACTGGAAATGGGCATATGGCCCGTGCCTTTGAAGTGATTCCGGAACTGAAAAAATATGGTAAGGTAGATATTCTTGTCAGTGGTATTCAAACAGAAATAAATTTGCCTTGGTCAGTCAAATACAGGTATTATGGACTTGGGTTTATTTTTGGCAAAAATGGAGGTGTGGATTTTAAATCAACCCTCTTAAAAAGTCGTTTATTTAAATTCTTGAAAGAAATAATGACGGTGCCGGTTTATAAGTACGATTTGGTGATAAACGATTTTGAGCCGGTTGTAGCATGGGCTTGTAAGTTGCGTGGTAAAAGATGTATTGGAATCAGTCATCAAAGTGCTGTTTTGCATCCGGAAGCTCCAAAACCAATTGAAAAAAATACTATCGGAAGATTAATATTAAAGTATTACGCACCGGTAAATCATTTTCACGGATTTCATTTTAAGAATTTGGGTAACCACATTACAACTCCTGTGATCAGGGGTGACATAAGAAATGCAAAAACATCGAATGAAGGGCATTATACAGTTTATCTGCCATCCTATTCAGATGATAAAATAATTGCTGTATTATCTCAAATTCCCTTTATCAAATGGGAAGTTTTTTCAAAGCATAACAGTACTCCGGTTGTAATAGG
The DNA here is from genome assembly GCF_050589785.1 of Carboxylicivirga caseinilyticus. Lineage (NCBI taxonomy): Bacteria > Pseudomonadati > Bacteroidota > Bacteroidia > Marinilabiliales > Marinilabiliaceae > Carboxylicivirga > Carboxylicivirga caseinilyticus. The sequence goes on from NZ_JBNGOX010000030.1 coordinate 52,172, forward strand.
AAATGTTAGTATTCAGCCGGTTAACAAAGAACAATTCACAGAAAGTTTTTTATCTTGTACGGGTATATTGTGTAATGCAGGATTTGAATCTCCTGCTGAGGCTTTGTACATGGGAAAGAAGCTTTGTGTTATTCCGATGAAAGGGCAATTTGAACAACAATGCAACGCGGCTTTTCTGAGTAGCATGGGTGTAAGAACCATAAATGATTTTGAAACCGGTTTGGAATCGATAAATGAATGGGTGTTTTTTGACAGTGCAATAGCAGTTGATTACCCCAATAATCTGGCGGAAGTGATAGATGATATTTTATTCAGATATACACCTCAATATGATTCTTTACCTCAGTTGGCATTAAGTAGTCAGTTCAAAATTTAAGATATGCTGATTTCAGATCAAAGTTTAAAGGATGTAGGTGTGCCTGTACCAACCAATCCTTTGTTTAAGAAGGCCATTTTTTCTTATCTGCGGGTTAATCGCATCAATCATATTTTAGATGCAGCCGGAGAGAATCAGCAGGGACTTGATTTTATTCAGTCATTGTTGAAAGAGTTAAATATTCATTTTCATATTTCAGAGAGAGAGCTAAGGCACATTCCTGTCTCTGGTCCATTTATATTAATGTCGAATCATCCTTTTGGCTTTCTGGATGGATTAATTATGATGTTGATTGCTGGTCAAAGAAGACCAGATTTCAAAGTTTTAGCCAATTTCTTTTTAAAGCAGTTCAAACCCTTAAGTAACTTTTTTATTGATCTGAATCCTTTTGAATCGAAAAATTCGATGAATATGAAGGGTATCAGAAGTGCATATCATAATATCGCAGAAGGAAGACCAATCGGATTATTTCCTGCAGGAGAAGTTGCAACCATGCAAAAGGGCTTCAGACGGATAGAGGACAAGGTGTGGGATGCCGGGATTATTCGGTTTATGGTCAACTGCAATGTTCCTGTTATTCCAATGTACTTCGAGGGAACCAATAGTCTTAAATTTCATTTATTGGGAAAAATTCACCCTTATTTACGCACTCTAACTATCCCTTCTGAGTTTTTTAAATACGAGAATAAAACAGTTAATGTAAGGATTGGAGCCCCGATTCATCCATCGGAATTAAAAGAATTTGATAATCTTCAAAAAGCTGGCAGATATTTGCGTGCTTCTTTGTTTGGATTAGGTTCGAAAGTGGATGTGAAGCACCATTTCAGGCTAACTAAAAGGCAAAAAGTTCAGGAGCCTGTTATTAATCCTGTTTCAACTGATTTAATAAAAGACGAATTAGAAGGTTTAAGAGCTAATAATGATCTTCTTTTTACAAAATCAAATTACGAGATGTTTTTAGCTGATGCTCATTCCATACCTAATATTATTAAGGAATTAGGGCGACTGCGTGAACATACTTTTCGGGCAGTGGGAGAGGGAACTGGTCATAAGATTGACATAGATGAGTATGACCTTTATTATCTGCATTTGTTTATATGGGACACAAAAGCTGAAGTGATAGCCGGCGCGTATCGTTTAGGCCCAGGTGATAGGATAGTGGATGCTTATGGATCAAAAGGTTTTTATGTTACCAGCTTATTTGATTTGGATAAGGAGCTTAATCCTGTTTTGTCGCAAACATTGGAAATGGGTCGTTCTTTTGTAGTTAAGGAATATCAGCAAAAGCCATTACCACTGTTTCTTCTTTGGCAAGGAATATTGCATTTTCTTAAGCAGAATCATCAGTATAAGTATTTGTTAGGTCCGGTTAGTATCAGTAATGATTTTACACAGTTTTCGAAAGATCTGTTGATTGCTTTTATCAAAAAGCATCACTACGATTATGAGCTGGCTAAATGGGTGCATTCGCGAATGGAATTTGTTGTTAAAACAAATCAGGAAGATATTGAAGTAGTGTTGGAACGGAACTCTGATGATTTGCAGAAACTGGATAAATACATTTCAGCCATTGAGCCGGGGTATATGAAAATTCCCGTGTTATTAAAGCAGTATATGCGTCAGAATGCCAGGATAATTGGCTTTAATGTGGATCCCAAATTTAACAACAGTCTGGATGGTTTAATGATTCTTGAAATCAAAAATCTCCCACAGAGCACTTTTGATTTTTTAAAACCCAAAGAAGAATAAAAAAGAGAAGTTTAGGTGAGGATCTTAAAATTCAATTCTCACCTTAATTATTTCTTATACACAATCGAACCTGCCAAAACTTTTCAGGTTGATGTATGAATAAGTTAATCCTGTTTTTTCGTCAATCATATTATCCTGACGGAATGTCTCTTTCCAACCCAGACTTTTATATTCCGGAAAAAATACATCTACCCCATCAAAAGAATGATGTATTTCAGTTAGATATAATTCATCAGCTTCGTGCAAGAATGCTTTATACACTTCACCTCCACCAATCACAAATACTTTCTGATCATCGCTGCAAAGTGAAATGGCTTCAACCATTGATTTAACAACTTCAGCTCCGGTTGCTTTATAATCTTTCTGACGAGTGATTACAACATTTCTACGATTTGGCAAAGCACCTTTAGGAAGAGCCTCAAAGGTTTTTCTTCCCATAATAATTGTATGTCCGGTAGTTAGTTCTTTAAATCTTTTTAAGTCGGCAGAAATATATGCTAATTGATCTCCGTTCTTTCCAATGCCATTGTTTTGGTCAATGGCAACAATCATTGCTAAAATCATACAGAAATGGCTCCTTTAATATGTGGATGAGCATCGTAGTTCACCAGCTCAAAATCATCAAAAACAAAATCGTCAATATTTTTACGGTCGGGATTGATAATCAATTGAGGAAGTGATTTAGGTTCACGCTCTAATTGTGTTTTAACCTGCTCAATATGATTTAAGTAAATATGAGCATCTCCTAAAGTATGCACAAAAGTGCCTGGTTTTAAACCGCAAACTTGGGCAACCATCATGGTTAATATAGCATACGATGCAATGTTAAATGGCACACCTAAAAAGATGTCGGCACTTCGCTGGTATAACTGACAGCTTAATTTACCATCGGCAACATAAAACTGAAACAGAATATGGCAAGGCGGAAGTTGCATGTCATCAATGGCACCCACATTCCATGCGCTAACAATATGACGACGTGAATCCGGGTTGTTTTTTATACTATTAATCACCTGCTTAATCTGATCGATGTTGCCTCCTTTATAATCGGGCCACGATCTCCACTGATAACCATAGATAGGTCCTAACTCCCCATCTTCCTTGGCCCACTCGTTCCAGATTCGTACACCGTTTTCCTGAAGATATTTAACGTTGGTACTTCCTTTCAAGAACCATAGAAGCTCATGAATAATGGATTTTAAATGCAGTTTTTTTGTTGTCAACAAAGGGAAGCCTTCTGCTAAATCGAATCGCATCTGATGCCCAAATACACTGATGGTTCCGGTTCCTGTCCGATCTTCTTTCGTTGCTCCTTCATCAAGCACCCTCTGCAGTAAATCCAAATATTGCTTCATTATGAGAAATTTTAGCCCAAAAATAGTCTTTTTTTTATTGCTGCCTAAATCCTTTGAAGTAGTCCTCGATGGCATCTACATATTTTGTGTAAGCATCAATCCCAATCTGGGTAATTCTGCAAATAGTTAATGGATAATTACCCCTGTTGGCTTTTATTATATCAACATACCCGGCTTCTTTTAGTTTTGTTAACTGGAAGCTTAAATTACCTTTGGTTGCGTTTGTGTTATCGAGTAAATAGGCAAATTCGGCTGATTCAATTCCAATTAATACCGACATGATGGCCAGTCGTATCTGGGAATGTAAAACCGGATCTAAATCTTTAAACATACTATTTCTGACGTTGCGAATACATTATGTGTCCCGGAATAACAAATGCAATTAACCATCCGAGGGCTTCAATCATTAATTGTTTATCTAAAGGATATAATGAAGCAACATAAGCCATGGCAGCAAAAAATATTCCTCCAAAAATAACAACATTGTATCGTAATATACCTCCTGTAATTACGATGGCAAAAGCTATTAAAACCATAAAGATAGGATGTTGCAATTCAAACGATATACTATGTAAAACATTGAACTGAATCAAATTTATCAAGACCATGCTAACCAGCAAGCCAAACCAAACATACCTTAATGAAGTACTGATGTAAGTTTTAACCTTTTTTCGTGACTGATACATGTAATAGGTTGTATAAAAGAGACCAGCGAACGGTAAAACTATTCTAAGAAGACGGACTACCTGCATTAATGTGTAACCAGGATTGTAAATTCCAACTAAATAGTTTAATGCAAAGTAGTTAAATACTGCTATCCACCCCCATACGATGAATAAAATTCCATCACTTTTAAGTTTCTTTTGCGAAACTTCAATCATTTGTCGGATTACTTGTAATGATTGTTCTTCATTCAAATCATTACTATTTTCTTCATTGGGATTCATAACTTAAAATTTAGTTTGCAATACAAACTTAATTAGGTTTGTAAAACAAACCAAATAAATTCGTCAATTTAACATTCTGAAATTTCAGAATTTAAACTATGAATCAGTAGGTACCTCTTCCTGAAGGTTTATGGTGGTCATAATAGGGTAGTGATCGGAATAATTCACATCTATCTTTTTAAAACCATATGAATTAAATCGTTTGTCATGAAAAATGAAATCAATGCGGAATGAGGGTAGAATGCCGTTATAGGTTCCGCCAAAACCCTTGCCCGATTCAACAAAGGCGTCCTTAAGATCGCCACGCATTTGACGATAAACATACGAAACCGGTGTGTCATTAAAGTCGCCACAAACAATAGCGGGGAATGGTGAATTACTGATGTGTTTACCTAAGCGTTCAGCCTGATCGGCACGATGCTGAAAAGCAGATCTGAGCTTATCGGTTATTTCTTTGACCCCTTCGCGACGTTCTTTATCATTTTTATAATTCAGGCTATCAATAAAATTCAGATGCTTGGGAGTTAAACGAATTGATTCCAGGTGATTATTAAAGACTCTGATTCTTTGGCCGTGCGCTTCAATGTCAGTTTGGATGCTGAAATTTGTAGTGTGCTTAAATTTAACACTTCCTTTTTCTGCAATAGGATACTTGCTTACGGTAATCAATCCAAAATTGCGTCTTCCTCTTTTCCCTGAATGATACTCTATGTGTTTATATTTATATTGATTGAGGCGAGATAAGATGTAGTTTTCGTTAAAGACTCCTTTTGCAGTTGTGCTGTAAAATTCCTGTAAGCATAACACGTCAGGATTTTCTTTTCGTATCAGTTCAAAAATTTTCTCCTGAACATCTTTTTCCCCCGACCAATTATACATATCAAACATCCGAACATTAAAACTCATTATGGATAAAGAGTTTTCCAATTTTTCTTCTTTATCTAATGGAACTGCTTTCCATTGAAAAGTATTGGTCCAGTGACTAAACGTAATAAGTAAAGCAATTGTCGGAAATAAAAACTGCCATCTTTTTCTTACCATCCAGAATATGGCTAAAACTAAATTTAACAACCATAATACAGGGAAACCAAACCCTAAGAATGGTAAAATCCAGGTGTGAGAAGGACTAATATATGCCGTAAGCACTGAAAGCAACAGAAAAAATGCTGCTAAAAAGGAGATGAGGGTTATTATGGATTTAAAGAAACGTTTCAAGCAAATTACTTTTTACTGGCGTCAAATAATGTTTTTTTCTCATCCGAAGTTAAACTATCGTATCCACTGGATTTAATCTTCTCAAGTATACGATCTACTTCATGCTGTTTATTTACTTTCTTTCGGTTATATTCCATATCGGTCATAGGACGTCGATGCGTAACAGTCATTTTTGATTTTTTGGAAAAAATGGTTGCCAATTTATCCATAAAACGGTTAAATCGTATGGTAACATCTTTTCCCTGCACAAGGGATCCTGCATATAAATATCCAAACAAGGCACCACCTATATGAGCCAAATGACCTCCTGTATTCGATAAGGCAGATATATTGATTAGGTCAAGAACTAATGATCCGATTGCCAGATATTTTAATTTAACACCACCAATGAACATGAGGTAGATTTTATGATCTCCTCTTAATTTAGCCATTGTAAAAAGTATGGCCATAACCGATGCCGAAGCACCTAATAGAATGGAGTTGGACTGAAACTGATATAAACCGGGAACTAAATTATATGCTAATAAATAAATTATTGCTCCTGTAATACCTCCAAGGAAATATACACCTAAAAGCTGACGGGGATTTAGAAATTCGAGAAAGATTTTACCAAACCAATACAACCATAACATGTTGAACAGGATGTGGAAAAAATCGTAATGCACAAACATATAGGTGATAATAGTCCATGGTTTGAATAATAATTCCATTGGATCGGACGGTACTGAAACCCACTGAAGTAAGGGGTAATCAAGTGAGCCTGTTGAAAGGCTAAATAATGCCTGTAACAATCTGATGATAACAAATACTCCAATGTTAATGTAGATCAGCTTTATTAAGGCTCCTCCTTGCTTGTACGATTGTTTTATTTCGTCAACTATTCCCATGGCTCAGATTCCTTTTTTTTGCCAAAATTTTATTAAGATAAATCCAAATACCATTCCGCCTAAATGTGCCCAATGTGCTACATTATCAAATGAGAAATTAGCCACACCCTGAAGAAGTTCTATAACACCATACCCTATCACAAAATATTTTGCTTTTATCGGAATGGGAGGAAAAATCAACATTAACTCTGTGTTAGGAAATAACATTCCAAATGCCAACAGGATACCAAATACAGCACCGGAAGCCCCAATCGTGGTTCCATTTAAAATGCCGTTAAATTTACCCATCAATGGGTCTTTAAAATTCTGCCAGTTCTTAAGTGCTTCTGCTCCTTTCTCTAAGACAATCTGATGTTGTTGATCAGTCAATTGTGGAAGTATAGAGTAATACTCGATATAATTAACTCCAATCTGAACTAAAGCAGCTCCAATGCCAGTAGCAACATAATAAATAAAGAATTTTTTTGAGCCCCAATAGACCTCTAAAATACGTCCGAACATAAAAACTGCAAACATATTAAAAAACAGATGCATAATGTCGGCATGCATAAACATATAAGTTCCAAACTGAGCTGGATTAAAAAGTGGTGAACTAGGTATATGCAATCCAAGGTAGGCGCTCAAGTTTATTCCAAAAGATTTTTCAGCTACCCAAGTAGCGAATAAAAAAAGGACATTTATTATTAATAAGTTCTTTGTAACCGGCGGTAATCCCGCAAACGGTGACTGTCGATACATCATACTCGAAATTTAAATTGATAGTAGGCTTTGGATGCACAACATCAATGCCATACTGAAAAAATAACTAAAAAATACTTTATATGCTCAGCTTTTATAACAAAAAGATATCATTGACAGTTCAGATATCATAATCATTCTGCCAATGTGTCACATTAACTAAAGCGTTTGCCTAATTCGTCATTATCCAGGATAGAGATGATGGTTTTACCTGACGGTGAAAAATTTGGCACGCTACAGGCAAATAACTGATCAAATAATTCACTCATCTCAATCTGACTCATAGCCTTGCTATAAGGTATTGCAGCTCGTTTAGCCATTGAAGTGGCTATCTGCTCCCATACTTCTTTATCCAAATCAACTTCTCCGTCTTTAAAATCAGTTAATATCCCGTCAATAAGCTGAGCAGCGGATACATTTTCAAGTCCGGCAGGAATGGAAAGAACCAGAAAAGTCTCCTCATCTTTTTGCTCAATTTCAAGGCCCATGGCTAATAACTCCCGTTTAAGTTCATTTATCATTCCAATTTCATGAGGGCCGAAAGACAACTCTTCGGGGAATAGCATTTTTTGAGATAATGAAGTACCTCTGCTTAAAGCCTGCATAAATCCTTCGAAGATAATGCGCTCATGAGCTCTTCGTTGGTCGATCATCATCAGGCCGGATTTTACCGAGGTAAGGATATACCTATTCTTCAGTTGAAAAAACTGATTATTGGATATCTTATTTTCCTCCCCTCCTGAAGACAGAATGGTTTGCTGAACCGGTTCCTGTTCTTGTTGTGATTCGAAATAAGATTGATTCTCAGAGGGTGAATAATCAAACGATGGTTCAGTTTTAAATCCATCATATAAATTCTCCCATCCATCTGTTTTTTGGGATGATGAAAAAGAACCACCGGAAGATCCTCCAAAAGATCGGGAAGCATTTTTTTGTTCCTCCTCAAAAGGATTGTAAAAAGGATTCACATTAACATTTGGAGCTTCTGGTACATAATCTTTCTGCATCACCGGTATATCAATCTGATCGGCTGTGTCGAAATCAATTGATGGCATCATATTAAATTTACCCAAACTTTCGCGAATGGAAGCATTCAGTATTTGCCAGATAGCTCTCTCATCTTCAAACTTAATTTCAGTTTTTGTAGGGTGAATATTGACATCCACAATTTGTGGATCTACTTCCAGAAAAACAAAATATGCCGGAATGGTTTCGGGTAAAAGTATATTGTCGTATGCGTCCATTAATGCTCTGTGCAAATATGGATGTTTCATAAAACGATTATTCACAAAAAAGAACTGATCACCCAATGTTTTTCTGGCTGATTCTGGTTTGCCTATGTATCCAGAAATTTTCACCATTGCAGTATCTGTTTCGATAGGAATCAATTGAGTACCCATTTGCTTTCCCATCATACTTACAATGCGTTGCTTAATATTACCTGTAGGTAAATTAAAAAGTGGCACACTGTTATGAATAAGACTCATTGCCACACCGGGGTTGGCCAATGCAACTCTTTGAAATTCATTAATGATATGACGGAGTTCTGTTGAATTCTTTTTTAAAAACCTGCGACGGGCAGGCACATTGAAAAACAGGTTTTTAATAATAAACTGACTTCCTTTGGCGCATTGAACAGGTTCCTGTGATTCAACCTGTGAACCCGATATACAAATATGAACACCCAGTTCATCTTCTTCCCTGCGTGTTTTTAATTCAACCTGTGCAACAGCTGCAATGGATGCCAATGCTTCACCACGAAAACCCATGGTGGTAAGTTCAAACAAATCTTTGGCTTCGCGTATCTTAGATGTCGCATGACGTTCAAATGACATACGTGCATCTGTTTCGGCCATACCCGAACCGTTATCAATAACCTGAATAAGATTCTTACCAGCTTCTGTAGTTACAACTTGTATTTCGGTTGCACCTGCATCCACAGCATTTTCAATCAACTCTTTAATTACTGATGCAGGACGTTGTATTACTTCTCCGGCAGCAATCTGATTAGCTACCGAATCGGGTAATAACTGAATGATATTTGACATTTGTTCTTTTTTCCTTCAGAATTTCAACAAATTACTCTCCTAAAAATAGCTTCAGCCAATCCATGTCTGATTCCACAATATAATAACCTATAACCATTAAAATGATTAGGATTATAACGAGGCGTATGTTGGATTTTCGTTTGGCACTGCGCGATACTTCGTAGTGAGACTTCATTCTGCGACGCATGCCACCTTTTATTCGTTGAGCATACCCACTATCTTTCTCCTCTTCGGTTAACATACCCAATTCTTCACGTATACGACGCTCCCTTTCTTCCCTTCTTTCCTTTTGCTCATCATAATAGATTGGATCGTGCTGAAAAACACGATGCCTGGCAACTCTTGTAAAAGTAAACTTCATAACTGTATTTTTTTGCGTTTCTCCGCGCCTAATGCAAAGATAAGAAGTAATCTGAAACAGTTGGTTTTTTACTCCAATAAGAAGTTATAAACAGGTTAGATCTTATTCATCTTTAAGCTTTCCCCCACAATACTTACAATGCAGAGCATCATCATCATGATTGTCTTTAAAACATTCTGAGCAAACCTGTGTATTTGTGGGTATTTTCTTTATTACTTCTTTAGCCAATTCGCTGGTTACTATGCCAGTTGGTACTGCAATTATGGCATATCCGGTAATCATGATCACACCGGCAACAAATTTACCCAGAGTTGTTATGGGGGCAATGTCGCCGTAACCAACCGTGGTTAAGGTTACAACAGCCCAGTAGATACTTTCGGGTATGCTTCTGAATCCTTCATTTACAGGTTTTTCAATCATGTACATAACAGTACCCAATATGGTGATTAAGATTAAAACAGTAAACAGAAAAACACCAATTTTATTTCTGCCCGAAGCTAATGCCTGCCATAGAATAGATGCTTCTTTTACATACCTTGTCAATTTTAGCACACGAAAGATTCGTAATAATCTTAGAGATCTCAACACCAGTAACATTTGTGTTCCGGCAAGAAATAATCCAATGAAGGAAGGTAGAATGGCTAAAAGGTCAATAACACCGTAAAATGAAAAAATATATTTGCGGGGTTTGTCAAGCACCCAGATTCGAAGCAAATATTCAATCGTAAATAAAATGGTTAGAATCCATTCGGTTAAGTATACCCATTTTTCGAAGTGCTGAATTACACGACTATCACTTTCAATCATCACAATGATAACGCTAAAAAGAATCAGAACAATCAGAATGATATCGAACCACTTACCAGCTTTGGTGTCTGCTTCAAATATAACCTCGTAAAGTCTTTTTTTTACGCCTTTCATACACAGTGATGTTGAATGCCATTAATTATATGTGCTTAAAATTAACAAAAGAGGTAAGGATTGAAAACTATTACTAAATTTAATGTTCGATTATAAACTATAAGGAGTTTGATTTTAATATGAAGAAACTGGTTGTGTTAAGTGGAGCCGGAATGAGTGCTGAAAGTGGTATAAAGACTTTTCGTGATCACGATGGGTTATGGGAGAATCATGATGTTACACAGGTAGCCAGTCCGGAGGGATGGGCAGCAGATCCGCATTTGGTTCTTGAATTTTACAACCAGCGTCGTAAACAATTATATGAGACCAGGCCAAATGAAGGTCATGTAGGATTGGCTGAACTGGAAAATTTTTTTGATGTACATGTAATCACTCAAAATATTGATGATTTGCATGAGCAAGCCGGGAGTTCTAAGGTTCTGCATCTTCATGGCGAGTTAAAAAAAGTAAGAAGTACCGTTGATGAATCATTGGTGTATGAACTTGAAGGATGGCAACTGAACTGGGGTGACAAATGTGAGAAAGGTTCACAGCTGAGACCGCACATTGTATGGTTTGGTGAAGCAGTTCCTGCAATTGAACCTGCCATTGAATTGACTCAACAAGCTGATATTTTTGTGGTGGTTGGAACTTCGTTAAATGTTTATCCGGCTGCAGGATTATTAAATTATGTGTCTCGCGGAGTGCCGATCTATTTAATTGATCCGGCACAACCGATGTTTACTCCTTCATCCAACATTACTTTTATTCAGGAGAAGGCTACAACGGGGGTTAAAAAATTAATTAACATGCTTAAACCTCAACAATGAAAAATCTGATTGCAACCATCATTTTTATTCTTTTCATACTTCCCTGCACTAATGCACAGAGCTTTCGGGCCGGGTTTACCGGAGGGGCCACTGTTTCACAGGTGGATGGGGATACCTATGCAGGTTATAACAAATTGGGTCTTAATATCGGAGGTTTTGTGAGCAGGCAAATTACTCCAATGCTCGACCTGCAATTCGATATCAGTTATATTCAGAAAGGTGCGCGCAGAGCTCCCGATATTGAAAAGGGTGTTTATGATGATTACAAAATTGATTTGGGGTATGTTCAGTTTCCTGTAGTTGCCCGTTATTACATTAATGATTTCTCGATTGAGGCTGGCATTTCAATAGCCACATTACTTCATGATGATGAGTTCTGGGACGAACAATCAATTAAAGATAATGAAGGTGTTCCGCCTTTTAAAACCATGGAATTGGCCACCATTTTTGGGATTAATTATCATTTTAACGAACGACTTTGGTTTAATACGCGATTGTTGTATTCATTAAATCCAATTAGATTACCTTATGGTGGAGAAATTCCAATCTATGATCCTAAAAAGCATTGGTTAAGTAGAAATCCCGGGCAGTATAACAACAATATTGTTTTCTCTTTGTATTATGCCATCAATAAATTATAGGTAGGCGCATGCAATCGTAGCCAGACTTATCTTAACTCCGTCAATTTTTGACAAGGTGTTAATACATGCTTCCATGGTTGATCCGGTTGTAATAACATCATCTATTACCAATATGTGTTTGTTTCTGAGTTCTTCAGCTTTGTTCATGTTAAAAATACTTTCTACATTTTGCCATCTTTCAAATCGGCTTTTTTTAGTTTGGGTTGATGTATGTACAGCACGTTTTAAAACAGAAGTATTAACTGGTATATTCAAAATCTCATTTATACCGGTTGCGATTACTTCACTTTGGTTATAGCCTCTCTGTCTTTGTTTCAATTGGTGAAGTGGTACAGGAATAATTACATCAAAAATTTGTTCGCTTGATAAGATGGATTTACCCAATTCATTACCCAATAGCACACCTAATTTCTTGTTGCCTTTGTATTTGACCGAATGTAAAAGCTTTTGAACTCTTTCGCCCTTACGATAGTAATACAAAGCATACGAATATTCAACTTTGCATCTTCCCCAAAGTAGCGCTGAAATCACATTATCGTGAGGTCTTTTTTCAAAATGTGTTCGGGGAAGTCGTTTTAGGCATAGTCGACACACTTCGATTTCGTTTTTAAATAAATGCGTTCCACAACTCACACAGTTTTGAGGATAAAACAGATCAAACAAACTCTCTGAAGCTGATTTTATGGTGGTGGAAATGCTCATATCAAATTTTAAATTAATATAAACCAATAATTTAAAAGCTTCAACCCCTGTTTAAATAATTAAAAGTTAACAATCAATTAACTATCTCATAAATTGATTTTAATAATCTGGTAACATTACTACTATACATTTGCTTTCATAACATAACACAGAAAAAAATGAAAACACAGATAATATTGTTGGTTGGTTTATTGTTTATCGGAGTTAACTCTTTTGCTAATAATAAAGACAACAAAAAAGATGCAGATGCATCAACAAGTGCCATCACATCTCTATCGGGTATAATTACTGATGAGGCAACAGGTGAAAATCTTGCAGGCGTAAAAGTTATTCTTGAAGGAACGGATCAGGTTGCTTACACAGATTTTGATGGCATATTTACTTTTGATAATGTTAAGAAAGGAACATATACTTTAAAGTCAGATTATATCTCATATGCTGACAAAAAGACAACCATCGACACAAAAAAAGATACGAAAGTGGCGATAAAGCTGGAAGCTGAAAAATAAACAGAAAAACATATCTGTACTGAATAGCGACTCAATTTTGGGTCGCTATTTTTTTATCCAAAAAATTAACATTGCAAAACTATCAGGATATGAGTGTTTTAATTGTGTGCAAAAATATTTTTTCGACGCTATCTGATGTTAATGTAAATTAAATGTTAACTTTGTGTTAACCGTTTGGGTTTTCATTCGGATATTAATTTCTGAAAGCATCACACACAGGGCTTGGTTGGGAGATTAGTATAAACAATGAAAATTTAAACCATATGAACAAGTCGGTAATTTTATTCGCAATTTTAGCTACGTTAACTTCATTAGTTAATGCACAGCTTACGTATAAGGATGGTAAGTACTACGATCAGGAAGATAACTTATACACAGGTGTTTACACAGAATATTATGAGTCAGGCAGCAAAAAAGTAGAAATGAATGTTGTCAATGGCGAAAAACACGGAATCTCTACTCTTTATTTTGAAAATCAGAAAACAAACGAAATTCGTTCATACAAGAACAATGAAATGGACGGAAAATGGCTAACTTTTGATGAAAAGGGAACCAAAACTGCTGAAGCCAATTATAAAAATGGAGTGAAAGACGGTAATTGGTATATCTGGGATGAGAATGGCATATTACGATATGAAATGCTCTATTCTGAAGGAAAGAAGATTGGATCCTGGAAGATCTGGGACGAATCTGGTAAGCTGGTAGCTCAAAAAGATTATTAAACTCTCGTAACAATAAATTGAAAGGGCGAATCGTTGGGGTTCGCCCTTTTTATTTATACCCATTTCAAATTATTGCATACCAATACTTAATAGCTCATTTTTTAGTATTTTCAACGAAAATATTCAATCTATGAAACGACGGGATTTTATAAGAACAGGTATTGGTGCAGGGTTGTTAAGTGGGGCATTTCCCTTATTTGGAGGTTTGGATTCAGTGTATGGTCAACCTGCAAATGCTGAATATGACCTGGCAGCTGTGCGAGGAGGAACTGGCCCGGAAATGTTTGACAGGGCTATTGAAGCAATTGGCGGACTTGGAAGATTTGTTAAGTCTGGTCAGAAAGTGGTTCTCAAACCAAATATTGGTTGGGATGCACCACCGGAACGTGCTGCAAATACTAACCCTGAATTGGTAGGCCATATTGTTCAGTGTTGCAAAGATCAGGGTGCTTCAGAAGTATATGTCTTTGATAACACATGTAATAAATGGGACCGATGCTATACTAATAGTGGTATTGAAGCTGCTGTAAAAAAAGCAGGTGGTAAAATGGTGCCTGGTAACACTGAATCAATGTATCGTGAAGTGGAGATTCCTAATGGTGTTAAGTTAAAGTCGGCAAAGGTTCATAAGCAGATTCTCGAATCAGATGTTTTCATAAATGTTCCCATTATGAAGCATCATAGTAGTACTCAAATTTCCTTGGCTATGAAGAACCTGATGGGTGTTGTTTGGGATCGACGTTTTTATCATGCCAATGACCTGAATCAATGTATTGCTGATTTTTGTACTTTCCGCATGCCCGATCTAAATATCATTGATGGTTACAATATGATGACTAAGAATGGACCCAGAGGTGTATCATTAGCTGATGTTACTAATTTAAAAGCTCTTATTGCCTCTACTGATATTGTAGCAGCTGATGCGGCAGCCACCAAAATGTTTGGCCTGGAGCCTCAATCAATTGGTCACATTGAAATTGCTCATAAAATGAAACTGGGCAATATGAATCTTGAAGAACTAAGTATTAGCAAACAGAAAATAGCATAGCGAATTCATATAAATCCAATCGTATATGACTTTTAAAACATTAAAAAAAACAAGAGTGGTATTTGCCCTCTTGTTTTTTGTTTTCACTTTATCAATATTCCTTGATATTTATGAGAATTATGATTACGAATCAGTTAATCAAATTCTATTCTTACAATTTGTTCCATCGTTATTAATCTTTATAAAAGCATTAACGTGGAGTTCGGTTGGATTTATCATTATAATAGCACTTTCATTTTTTGTCGGAAGGATTTACTGTAGTACTATCTGTCCTTTGGGTATCTTACAGGATATTTTTTCTTTTATTGCTAAGAAAAGATCTACTCGTAAATTATTCTATAAGAAGAAAAAAGGGTATCCGATTCTACGATATAGCCTCCTCGCTGTTACCATTGTTACGATGTTATTTGGTTTCAACCTGGTAATTACTTTATTGGATCCTTATAGCAATTTCGGAAGGATTATCACTTATTTAATTAAGCCTTTGGTTGTTGGTGTAAACAATTTAGGGGCAATGGCTTTACATCATTTCGAAGTTTATAGTTTAAATCCGATGAAATTGATTTTAGCTCCCTGGTTCATTGCTCTTCTTACTCTTGCATTGTTGGTTACCATTGCTTATATGTCATATAAACGTGGACGTTTATTTTGTAATACCATTTGTCCGGTAGGAACTTTACTGGGTTTGATTTCAAAAGTATCCTTTCTGAAAATTCAATTTGATGAAAGTAAATGTACTAAATGTGGAAGCTGCATAGGTGTTTGCAAGAGTGAGTGTATTGATGTGAAAAATCTCTCAGTAGACCATTCGAGGTGTGTTGATTGTTTTAATTGTCTTTCCGTTTGTCCTGAATCAGCGTTAAATCTTACTTCAAAGAAATTTTACCCTACAATAGAGAGTGCTGAAGGTGAATCAAATAATTCCAGAAGAACAGCCATTGTTACAGGTTTATCTTTATTGGTTGGACAAAAAATATTATCAGAAGTGCAAAAAACGAAAGATACCTCAAATCTGAAGATTAACCAGAAAGATCATCCGGTAGCTCCTCCGGGAAGTATCTCAATTAGACGCTTTAACGAAATATGTACAGGTTGTGGCCTATGTGTAGCTGCTTGTCCAACACAGGTATTGCAACCTGCAACGACAGAATATGGATTAAAAGGTTTTATGCAGCCTCACATGGATTATATTTCGGGCTTTTGTAATTTCGATTGTAATGAATGTAGTCATGTTTGCCCAACGGGAGCTATTTTTCCTATTTCCATTGAAGAAAAACAATTAACACAATTAGGAAAGGCCGTTTTTGTAAAAGAAAATTGTGTTGTACATACCGATGGTACTGATTGTGGAGCATGCTCGGAACATTGCCCGACGAAAGCTGTTGATATGATTCCATATAAAGGAAATCTTCGAATACCGGAAGTTAATCAGGAAATTTGTATTGGTTGTGGAGCATGCGAACATCCTTGTCCGGTTAATGCACCTTACAAAGCCATTTATGTAAATGGTAATGCTGTGCATCAGGCTGCCAAAAAGCCGGTTGAAGAAGAAACTAATGTGGCCCCTGTTGAAGAGGACTTTCCGTTTTAAAGCATTTAGTATTTATCGGGATGATCAGTATCTTTGTAGTCTGATAAATTTTGATTAGACATTCATGCTTACATACTTGATCTTACAAAACCCTGGTCATAACCGGGTGTATTATAATCTGGCTGATAAACTGGCCCTGGCAGAATTACAACTTGCTTCACTGCGAATGGAGGTATCGTCTACCAATATTCGTATTGTTGATATTGCAGCTGTAAGATACCTGGCAATGGATTGTGATCGTGAACTTAGTGAGGCTGATCTGCAAATTATTTCACGTCTTTCATTTGTTTTTGCCTTATTTCAATTAGATGAATCTGCAGGCAAACAGAGACTCATGCCAATTGCGGCCTCGGCTTATCAATATGTAGATGATAAAATCAGTTCGCTTCTGAAATATCAGGGTAAAACAAATGAATTGTTTACCAAGATGATGGTTAATGTTGCTTTGCTGTCGAGTAATTTTAAGTATGATGAAACCATCAACCTGTTGGATCCGGTTGCCGGAAAAGGTACAACACTTTTTGAAAGTTCAGTTTACGGGTTTAACAGCTATGGAATTGAGATAGAACCCAAGTCTGTTCAGGAAGCAACCCTATTCTTTAAAAAATACATCGAAACAGAACGATATAAGCACAAGGCTGATAAAAGAATGATCTCAGGTAAAAGTAAGGCAGATGCTATATATATACAGGAGTTTGAATATGCAAGGGACAAAGAAGAATTCAAGTCTGAGTCACTTCGGAAGAAGCTTGCTTTTGTAAATGGCAATACCAATGATGCAGCCAATTATTTCAAATCTAATTTTTTTAACCTGATTGTTGGTGATTTGCCTTATGGTATAGCCCATGGTAATACAGGGGTAAAAAAAACCGGGTCTATTACCCGTAATCCTTCAGAATTACTTGAGCTGTGCTTACCCGGCTGGAATACGGTACTTAAAAAAGGTGGATGTATTGTTTTAGCCTGGAATTCTTTTGTTGTATCAAAACATAGACTTACCGGACATTTCAATGATAATGGTTTTGAAGTTTTGTCTGAGGCACCTTATGATCAATTTGAACATATGGTAGATAAATCAATTAAAAGAGACATTGTTGTTGCCCGTAAAATTTAAATTGCCAATCTTTTTTAAGACTAAAAGCCAAACTTATTGCAGAAATTAATTAGTTATGATTGTAGCCTCTGCTCAGACCAAACCCTCACAGGGTGTTATTCACGAAAACCTTGAAAATCATATAGAGTTAATTAAGTTAGCAGCACAAAATAATGCTCAGCTTATACTTTTCCCCGAGCTCTCGTTAACAAGTTATGTGCGCGAAGAGGCCAAATCATTATCTATTAGTATTTATGATGAGGTTATTAATCAGCTCCGACAATATGCTATGGATTATAATATTTCCATAGTAGCTGGTGCTCCGGTTTATTCAGAGAACGGACTTCATATTGGATCCTTCATCATAACGCCTGAAGGGGGCGTTGATATTTATACCAAACAGTATCTTCATGAGGGAGAAGATTTGTTTTACAAACCTTCATTCAGTCATAATCCGGTCTTATACATTGGCGATTATAAATCGCAGTTTGCCATATGTGCCGATCTTGAAAATCCAGATCATATATTAGCTGCAAAAACAAACAAAGCAAAGCTTTATCTGGCCGGCATTTTTTATACACCTCAAAGTATGGATGGTCTGCATAAAAAGATGGCGCAATATTCAAAGAAGCATCAGATAAACATTTTGATTTCGAATTTTGTCGGAGAGTCATACGGATTCCCTGCCGGAGGCCGGAGTGCTTTCTGGAATGATAGAGGAGAAAAGGTTGCTGAACTGGACAGTGAAAGGAGTGGCATTTTATTAATGGATATTGAAGAAGGCATTCAGAGTAAAGAGTTATATCTGTAGATCAGATTTTATATTTCAAAAAAGCACTGTACTTTTACACCACATTTTTGAAGAATGAAGAAAGAAGACATCGCAAATAGCTTTATAGAAGCACAGGAAGTATTGAATCGTTTTATAAATGATTCAGAGAATTGGGACAGAATTCAGTTAGCCGGAGATTTAATGGTAAATGCCATTAACAAAGGTAACAAAATTCTTTCGTGTGGTAACGGTGGTTCTATGAGCGATGCCATGCATTTTGCTGAAGAGTTGACAGGGCAATTCAGAGATAGAAGAAGAGGAATGCCTGCCATTGCAATAGCTGATCCAACCCATATTACCTGTGTTGCCAATGATTATGGCTTTGATTATATCTTTTCGAGGTATGTTGAGGCTGTTGGCTGCAGTGGAGATGTGCTTCTGGCAATTAGTACAAGTGGAAATTCACCAAATGTTTTAAATGCAGCTAAGGCAGCTATTGAAAAAGGAATGAAAGTAGTTGCTCTAACAGGTAAGCAGGGCGGTGAATTAGCCGAAATTTGTGATGTTGAAATTCGTGCACCCCATAATGGATATTCCGACCGTATACAGGAAATTCATATTAAAGTCATACATATTCTGATTCAATACATTGAGGCGTATTGTAAATAATACAGATTATTGAAATAAGTTTCTGCGATTTTTTTTAACTTGAGTAAAAATCGCATAGTATGCTTGTAAAAACCTTCGGATCAGCAGTTAGTGGCGTTGATGCCTACACAATAACCATTGAAGTCAATGTTTCTCAAGGTATACGATTTCATTTGGTAGGTTTACCCGATAATGCAGTTAAAGAGAGTCAGCAACGAATAGAATCGGCACTTAAGATTAGTAATTACAAATGGCCGGGTCATAAAATTGTAATTAATATGGCGCCGGCTGATATTCGTAAAGAAGGTTCTGCCTATGATCTTCCTCTTGCCATAGGTGTACTTGCTGCATCTTCACAAATTGATAATTCATTGTTGGCTGATTATATCATCATGGGAGAATTGTCTCTCGATGGCAGTTTACAACCTGTAAAGGGAGTTCTTCCCATGGCAGTGAAAGCTAAAGAAGAAGGTTTTAAAGGATGTATTCTACCAATACAAAATGCAAAAGAAGCAGCTGTTGTTAGCGATTTACAAGTATATGGTTTTGATAATATTGCGGAGGTTATCAAGTTCTTGAATTCAGAATCAGATGTTGAAGCAGTTAAACTGAATACCGAAGAAGAATTTGCCAAAGGAATACAAACGGTTGATTTTGACTTTTCCGATGTTAAAGGTCAGGAAAGCGTAAAAAGGGCGCTGGAAGTTGCAGCGGCTGGAGGGCATAACATTATAATGATCGGACCTCCAGGAGCTGGTAAGTCAATGTTAGCGAAACGCCTGGCAAGTATTTTACCTCCTTTATCATTGGATGAAGCCTTGGAAACAACAAAAATCCATTCAGTAGCTGGTAAAACCAATTCAAAGAATTCACTAATCACACAACGTCCGTTTCGTAGCCCACATCATACAATATCGGATGCCGGTTTAATAGGTGGTGGCTCTTTTCCACAACCTGGTGAAATCTCACTGGCTCATAACGGAGTGCTTTTTCTGGATGAATTACCCGAATTCAAACGAACTGTTCTGGAGGTAATGCGTCAACCTTTGGAAGATAGAAACATTAATATAGCCAGAGCCCGTTTTTCAATCGATTATCCAGCGAGCTTTATGTTGGTTGCCAGTATGAATCCATGTCCGTGTGGGTATTTTAATCATCCTGAGAAAAAATGTGTTTGCAGTCCCGGAGTTGTTCAAAAATATTTGAGCCGTATATCAGGACCATTACTCGACAGGATTGATCTGCATATCGAAGTTGTTCCGGTTCCTTTTAATAAACTGGCTGAGACACCTTTGTCAGAAAAAAGTATTGTGGTGAGAGAAAGAGTGGTTGAAGCCAGAAAGATTCAGAATGAACGTTTTAAAAGTAATGATAAGGTTCATTGTAATGCGCAAATGACCGGGAAGATGCTTGCAAAATATGCTACTCCTGATGAAAGTGGGATGAGTATTCTCAAAACAGCTATGGAAAGATTGGATTTATCAGCACGTGCATACGATAGAATATTAAAAGTTTCACGAACGATTGCAGACCTAGAAGGTTCATCTTCAATACAATCACATCATGTGGCTGAAGCCGTTCAATACCGAAGTCTTGATCGTTCGGGTTGGGGTGCTTAAATTTGCATTTCGTCTAATAAATATGCCTGATGACCAAAATTGATAAACAATCAATGAACAAAGGTGTTACAAATGAAACCAAAATCAAATGACGAAAAAAAGCAAAGATATGAGCGCTAACAGTTTAATGGATCCAATAGGTCGTTTAATGGGCCTTCGCTATAAATCGCACCCATGGCATGGTATCGATATCGGAGAAAACAGCCCAGATATTATCACCTCGTTTATCGAAGTAGTACCAACCGATACTATCAAATATGAGATTGATAAGGTGAGTGGTTACTTACGAATTGATCGTCCACAAAAATATTCAAATGTTGTACCTGCCCCGTATGGTTTTATTCCTCAAACCTATTGTGGTAAAAAAGTGGGAGCATACTGTTCAGAGAAAACCGGTAAGAAAGACATTATTGGAGATGGTGATCCATTGGATATACTGTTACTGACAGAAAAGGACATTCCACATGGTGATGTATTGGCCCAGGCTATTCCAATTGGTGGGTTCAGAATGTTGGATGGTAACCAGGCTGATGATAAAATCATATCTGTATTGAAGAATGATGTGATGTATGGTGAGTATAAGGATATTACAGAGATGCCTGAAATGGTAATCAAACGTTTGAAGCATTATTTTCTGACTTATAAAGACATGCCAGGATTAAGCAATGATTCAGAAATCACACATATTTATAATGCAGAAGAAGCTAAAAAAGTAATCAAACTATCCATGGAGGATTATGAGAACCGATTTGAAGGATTGCGCAGAGCATTATCGACATACTAAATATATTAATCCCTGTTAAAAGCAGGGATTTTTAGTTTTTAATTGGATGGTTTTCCCTTTTTAAAGTGAATTGGTGTTCACTACCTTCACAGTCATATTGAATATCTATTCCAGATAT